>JBEOKH010000413.1:0-9954 GCA_040275625.1 Thauera sp.
GGATGCGGATCTGCTCGCAGCGCACGCGATCGAGCGGATCGCGCGCGTGGCGCTCGGCCGCGTCGAGCAGGGCCTGCATGCGCGCGCTGTCGCCGCGGCTGTTGGCGGCGTCGGCCGCGGCCAGGTGCAGGTCGAGGCTGAGGCGGTGGTGTGTGCGCCAGCCATCGGCGGGGAGCGCCTGCAGACCGCTCTCGAGGTAGTCGAGCGCCGACTCGAAGGCCGCGGATTCGCGCGCGCGCAGGCCGGCGCACAGGTTGAGGGTGGCAAGCGCGATGCGCTCGTCGGGGTCCGCGATCGCGGCGCGCGCGAGGTTCAGGTGGCCGGCGATCTCGAACACGCGGCGGTCGAGCGCGCCGGTGTCGAGGTTCTGCCTCAGCAGGCGGCCGACGCGCAGGTGAAGCTGCTCGCGTGCGTCGTCGGCCAGCAGCGAATACGCGGCCTGCTGGACGCGGTCATGGGCGAAGCGGTAGCGCCCGCGGCGGTCGCCCTCGTCCACATCCTCGCCGGCGCCGCGGTAGCCATCGTCGAGCGGCACGATCAGGCCCTCGCCGAGCGCGGGCAGCAGTTCGTGTGCGAGCTGGCGTGCGGGGCGTTCGCCGACGATGGACAGGGTGTCGAGGTCGAAGGTGTTGCCGATGCAGGCGGCCAGCGGCAGCACGCCGCGGGTGTGCTCGGGCAGGCGGCGTAGGCGGCCGACCATCAGGTCCACGACGTCGGCGCTGATCGCGCGCGCACGGATCGCCGCCTCGTCCCATTCCCAGCGCTGGCCGTGGAAGCGGATCAGGCCTTCCTCGTAGAGCGCGTTCAGGAGCTGGCTGAGGAAGAAGGGGTTGCCCTGGGTCTTTTCGTGGCAGGCCTCGGCGAGGCTGGCGCATTCGACTTCGCTGCAGCGCAGCGTGTCGGCGAGCAGTTGCCGCACCCGGGCGGCGTCGAGCGGCTGCAGGCGGCGCTCGAGCGGCGCGAGCGTCCCCGCGCGCAGGCGTTCGAGGGTGCCGGCGAGGACGTGCCCGGGGGTGATCTCGTTATGCCGGTAGCTGCCCACGAGCAGCAGATGAGGCAGTCCGGCGCGCGCGGCGAGCGACTCGATGAGGCCGAGCGAGGCCGGGTCGGCCCACTGCAGGTCGTCCAGGAAGAGGGTCAGCGGCCGATCGCGCTCGGTCAAGGCGTCGAGCAGGCGCGAGAACAGGTGCAGGCGGCCCTGCTCGTCGAAACGCTGCTGCGGCGGCGCCGCGCCGGCGTCGCCCACGATGAGGCCGAGCTCCGGCAGCAGCCGCACCAGGGTGCCGAGGTAGCCGCCGAGTTGTGCGTGCAGGCGCGCGGCGAGCGTGGCCAGGTGTTCGGCGGCTGCGGTCAGATGCTGGCGGATCAGCTCGCGCAGCGCCTGCAACAGCGCCGAATGTGGTGGATTGCGCCGGTACTGGTCGAACTTGCCGCTGGCGAAGCGGCCGTTGCGCTCGAGCACCGCGCGGCGCAGCTCGTGCACCAGGGTCGATTTGCCGACCCCGGTGTAGCCGCTGATCAGCACGATCGCCTGCGCACCGGCCGCGCAGGCGTCGACCTGGCCCTCGAGTTCGGCGAGCAGCGCGTCGCGGCCGTACAGGCGCTGCGGGATCTGGAAGCGTGCGGAGACGTCGCGGCTGGCGAGCGTGAATGCACTCTCCGCGGCGCCGCCTTGCCGCTGCAGGCATTCGCGCAGGTCGTGCACGATGCCGTGGGCCGACTGGTAGCGCTCCGAGGCGTCCTTGGCGAGCAGCTTGAGGACGACGGCGGACACCGCCTCCGGCAGCAGGCGGTTGATGTGGTGCGGCGGACGCGGCGTGCGGGCGATGTGGCAATGCACCAGTTCGAGTCCCTCGCGGCCGGCGAACGGCGGCTGACCGGTGAGCAGCTCGTACAGGGTGGCGCCGAAGCTGTAGTAGTCGGTGCGGTAGTCGATTGCGCGGTTGATGCGCCCGCTCTGCTCGGGGGCGATGTAGGGCAGGCGGTGGCTGGCCAGCTGCGGCGTGTTCCAGCCCGCCTGCTCGCGCAGGAAGCGTGTCGCCATGCCGAAGTCGATCAGCAGCGGAGCGCCGGCCGGGGTGACCAGGATGTGGTCGGGGTTGATCTGCTTGTGGATGATGCGTGCTTCGTGCAGGCGGCCGACGAGCTCGCAGACGCGGATCATCAGCGCCAGCCAGTCGTGCCATTCGCGGCTGCCCGGTCGCATCGCCTGGCGCAGCGAATGCGCTTCGCGGTCGGCGAACAGCAGGGCGGGGCCGCGTTCGTGCTCGATGTGCTCGAGCACTCTCGGCGCGCCGTCGAGCTCGAGCGCGGCGAGCAGCTCGAACTCGTGGCGCAGGCGCGCGGGGGCCTCCCGCGCGCAGCGCGTGCGGTCGAGCTGCTTGATGATCACCGGTGCGTCGTGCCCGGGCAGCAACACCCGGCTGACCGTGCTGCAGCGCCCCTGGTAGAGGCGCTTGAGCAGGCGGTAATGCAGGGCCGGCGTGTTCATCGGGCGCGCTGCCGCGGCGTCAGTCGAGCTCGCCGGCGAACAGGTAGCCGGCGCCGTGCGCAGTCAGGATCAGGCGCGGGTCGGCCGGGTTGTCGTCGAGCTTGCGGCGCACGCGCCCGACCAGCACGTCGACCGAGCGGTCGTTGGGCGTCCACTCGCGGTCGTGGATCGCGTCCATCAACTGGTCGCGCGACAGCACCTGGCCAGCGTGGGTGAGGAGCGCCATCAGCAGCTTGAACTCGCCCTGCGGCAGGCGCTCAAGCCGGCCATCGGGTGACATGAGCTGGCGTTTGTGCGGGTTGAGCGTCCACCCTTCGAAGCGGAAGCAGCCCTGGTCCGGCTCGCGCGCCTCGGCGCCGGTGCACTGCGCCACCCGCCACAGCAGGTTCTTCGCGCGCACCAGCAGCTCGCGCGGGTTGAAGGGCTTGGTGACGTAGTCGTCGGCGCCGAGCTCGAGGCCGACGATGCGGTCGATGTCGTCGTCGCGCGCGGTGACCAGGATGATGCCGACGCGCGAGGCGGCGCGCAGCTCGCGGGTGAGCGTGAGCCCGTCCTTGCCGGGCAGCTTGATGTCGAGCAGCACGAGCGCGATGCGCTCCCGCTCGATGCGCTGCAGCAGGTCGTCAGCGTGTTCGCTTGCGCTGACGCGGTAACCTTCCTTCTCGAAATAGCTGACGAGCAGCGCGCGCGAAACGGGGTCGTCCTCGACCACCATCACGTGCGCTGCCGTGGATGTCTCCTTCGACATCGATCCTCCTTCGGACGGGGTCGAACGTTCGCGTGTGGTGCGCGGATGATGGCCCCAATCAACGCCCCCGGCAATCGCGCAGCGCGCTGTCGCCGTGCGCTGTTGCACGGCGGTTACATCCCTGCACAACTTGCTACATCCACCGCCAAGTTCGTTTACCGCGCGGTCTTATCGTGTCCGTCATGCCGCATTGGCGGACATCGTCAAAGGGGTGCGGGCGGCCACGCGTGCCGGCCCGGGCCGAGTGAGCAACGCAGCGAGGAGCGAGGGCCTTGAACAAGGAAAAAAGCATCACGTCGATCGTCGGAGCAGGCCTGCTTGCACTGGCGGCCGCGATCGGCATGCCGGCGTCGGCCGCGGCCGCCGATGGCGCGGCGCTGCTGGCCGCGAACTGCCTGTCCTGTCACAGCGCGCTGGGCAGCACCATCTCCAGGGTCGAGGGGCAGCGCAAGAGCCCCGAAGGCTGGCAGATGACGATCACCCGCATGCAGGAGCAGCACGGCGCGAAGATCTCGCCGGAGGACAAGCGCCGCCTGATCAAGCATCTCGCCGACACGCGCGGCCTGGCGCCAGCGGAGGCCGCGCCCTGGCGCTACCTCCTCGAGCACGACAACAACCGGGTGGAGGCGATCGATGACGCGTACAAGGACATGTGCGCGCGCTGTCATTCGGGCGCCCGCTTTGCGCTGCAGCGGCGCAGCGAGGGCGAGTGGAAGCTGCTCGTGCACTCGCACATCGGGCTCAACCCGACCCTCGAGTTCCATTCGCTGGCGCGCGATCGAGCGTGGTTCCAGCATGCGGTAGACAAGATCGTGCCCGCACTCGCGCGCGACTTCGCCCTCGATGCGAAGGCATGGACGGCGTGGCAGGCGGCGCCGCGGGCCGCGCTCGCGGGAAGCTGGCGGATCACCGGCTATCTGCCCGGCAAGGGCGAATTCGAAGGGCGGATGACGGCGAGCGCCGCCGGCGAGGACCGCTTCGAGCTCACGCTCGAGGGCCGCTACGCCGACGGTGCTGCGCTTGGCGGGCGCGGCGTCGCCACCGTCTATACGGGCTACGAATGGCGTGCCAGCGTCGACATCGACGGCGTGGCCTTGCGCCAGGTGCTGGCCGCCGACGCGCGCGGCACCACCATGAAGGGGCGCCAGCACCTGGCCGGCTCGCGCCGCGTCGGTGGCGAACTGGTCGCGGTGCGTGAGGCCGCGGCGCCGATGCTGGTGGCGGTGATGCCCGGCCACCTGCGCAGGGGCGAGACCGCCGAGCTGACGCTGGTCGGCAGCGGTCTCGACGGCGCGGTGTCGCTCGGCAGCGGCGTGCGCGTGCTCGAGGTGGTGGCGCGCAGCGCCGACCGCGTGGTCGTGCGTGCCCGTGCCGAGGGGCGCGACGGGCTGCGCGATGTGGCCGTCGGCGCGGCGCGCGGCAAGGGGCTGCTTGCGGTCTATGAGCGTGTCGCGCGCGTCGACGTGGAGCCGGCAAATGCAATCGCCCGTGTCGGCGGGCCGGGCGATGCACAGATGGAAAAGGTGGGGGTGGCTTACCGCGCGCTCGGCTGGGCCGCCGGCCGCGATGGCAAGGCGGGCACTGCCGACGACCTGCGCCTTGGCTACCTGCCGGCGCAATGGTCGCTCGCGCCGGCCGATGAGGAGGCCGGGAAGGCACGCGACCAGGACTTCGTAGGCCGTATCGGCGCCGACGGTGTGTTCGTGCCGGGTGACGCCGGGCCGAATCCGGCGCGGCCGAAGTCGGCCAACAACGCCGGACGGGTGAGCGTGGTGGCGGCCGTGGGCGAGGCCGGCAATGCGGTCGAGGGGCGCGGCAGCCTCAATGTGGCGGTGCCCGATTTCGTGCAGCGCGCGCTCGACTGAGGGCGGAGACCGAAGCAATGAGCACCCTGACCCTGATCCGGCCCAACCTGCACCGTGTCGACAGCGGCGGCCGGCAGATGCTGTTCCATGTGCCGAGCAGCTGCCTGTTCGAGCTCGACGGCGCGGCACGCGACGTGCTGGCGCTGTTCGACGAACAGCCCACCCTCGACGCGGGGGCGATTGCCGCCCGCCTTGCCGGGCGCCACGACGAGACCGCGCTGCGCGAGACGGTCGACGAACTGCGTCTGCTCCACGTGCTCGCCGAGCGTGCCGAGGATGGCCGCATCAACCCGCCGCTCGGCGAGGTAGCGCGCTTTCCGCTCAACACCCTGGTGCTCAACGTCAACACCGGCTGCAACCTGAGCTGCACCTATTGTTACAAGGAAGACCTGAGCTCGCCCGCGCAGGGGCTGCGCATGCGCTTCGCGACCGCTGCGAAGGCGATCGAGCTGATGCTCGCCGAGTCGCCGGGGCTGCCGAAGTACACCGTGGTCTTCTTCGGCGGCGAGCCGCTGTCGAACATGGCGCTGATCCGCGAGGTGGTCGCTTTCTCCGGGCGTCGCTTCGCCGAGGCCGGTGCGACCGTGGACTTCACCCTCACCACCAACGCCACCCTGCTCACCGCGGACATCATCGACTGGCTGGACGCGCACCGCGTCGGCATTACCGTGTCGATGGACGGGCCGCCGGCGGTGCACGACCGCAACCGGCGCACCTTCGGCGGGCAGGGCACCTACGACGTGGTGCGGCGCAAGGTCGATGTGCTGCTGGCACGCTACCGCTCGCGCCCGGTCGGCTGCCGGGTCACGCTCACCCGCGGCATCACCGGCGTGGTGCCGATCTTCGAGCACCTGCACAACGAGGTCGGCTTTGCCGAGGTCGGCTTCGGCCCGGTGACCTCGGGGGACATCCAGGCCTTCAATCTCGATGCCGACGAGCTCGCGCAGGTGTTCGACGGCCTCAAGGCGCTCGGCCGGCAGTATGTGGCGCAGGCCGTGCAGGGGCGCAGCCTCGGCTTTGGCAACATGCACCAGTTGCTGACCGACCTGCACGAGGGCAACAAGAAGATGCTGCCCTGCGGCGCCGGCGTGGGCCTGCTCGCGGTCGACGGCAAGGGGGGGCTCAACCTCTGCCACCGCTTCACCGGCTCGGACCTGCCGACCTTCGGTGACGTCGACGCGGGCATCGATCGCGCCCGCCTGGGCGCCTTCATCGGCCGCCGCCTGGCGCGCAGCGGGACCGGCTGCGAGACCTGCCGCATCCGCAACATCTGTTCCGGCGGCTGCTACCACGAGAGCTACGCCAAATACGGCGATGCCGCGCTGCCGTCGTATCACTACTGCGATCTGCTGCGCGACTGGATCGACTTCGGCATCGAGGCCTATGCGCGCATCGTCACCGAGAACCCCGGCTTTTTCGCCGCACACGTTTCCCCGCGGAGGAGTGCATGAAACACCTTAAATCCCTCAACAAGAAGGCGCACCTGCTCGACGGTGCCGAGGACCGACCCGAGGCGATCGAAGAGGTCGTCGCCATGCAGACCGTGGTCGGCTGCACGGCGACCACCGACCCGGGTTGGGAGATCGATGCCTTCGGTGGCTCCACCTCGCTGTGCCAGCCGATGGAGGCGGACCTCTACGGTTGCGCCGATTCGTGCTGGTGGCCGGCGCAGGTGCCGGACACGATGAGCCACTATCCCGACTGGGGCGACGGCAAGGCCGACGCGACCAAGGACTGGCGCAAGCTGGACGGGATATTCGAGGACAAGATCTGAATGGGAGCCCAGCACATGACGCTCATCCGGCGTATCAGCACCCTGGGGGCGGTCGGCCTGCTCGGCGCCGCGGCCCTGCTCGCGGGCTGCGCCACCCCGGCGCACAAGGTGGCAGCGACCGATGCCGAGTACCTGCTCACCGTCTCGCGCCCCGGCCTGCTCCACGTTATCGACATGAAGACCGATCGTATCGCGCGCAGTTGCGAGGTGCCCGGCAAGTTCGGCTCGGGCGCGCTCGTGCCTTCGCCCGACGGTCGCCACGCCTTCGTGCTCGGCAACCTGTGGGAGGACGTCTACGGGTTCGAGCTGGAGACCTGCAAACTGGTGTTCTCGGCCAGGCAGTCGGTCGCCGACGTCACCGTCAAGACCGTGCAGTCGCTCGCGGTGAGCGCTGACGGCAGCGAGTTGTACACCGTGCAGAACCCGGTGCGGCGCGGCGCCGACCGCTTCGAGGTGATGCAGCCACGGCTGGCGGTGTATCGCATCGCCGACGGGCTCGACGCGAAGCCGGTGCGCAGCTTCCCGGTCAAGCGCCGGATCACCAAGATCGCCGCCACCGTCGGCGGCGAGGTGATTCTCGGTGGGGCCGACGTCGAAGCGATCGACGTGCGCAGCGGCGCGCTGCGCACCGTGTCGGCGCTGGCAAGCTGGGACCGCGGTCCGCGCTGGCTGACGCCGGATGCGTTCGCGATGCACTCGCAGGGCGAGCATCTGAACGAATATGTGATGCCCTACGTGACCGCGAAGTTCGCCGACGACAAGCAGGACATGGCGAGCGCCGAGTGGTGGTGGGGCATGAGCCGGGTCGACCTCGACACCGGCAAGGCCGAGACGCGCGAGATCTTCCCGTTCGAGTTCGTGATCTTCTCGCTGCTCGCCGACCCGCGCGATCGCAATATCCTGTATGGCGCCTTCAACACCCTGTCCAAGCACGACATTGCCCGCAAGCAGACGCTGAAGGTGGTCGAACTCGACCACACCTATTACAGCGTGCAGATCTCGCGCGACGCCTCCCGCCTCTATGTCGGCGGGGCGGGTAGCACGATCAGCATCCACGATAGCGGGACCCTGGAGAAGATCGGCTCGATCCAGCTTCCCGGCGACATGTCGACCGCGGACGTGCGGGTGGCCTACAAGCGTCGCTAGGCGCAGCGCTGGGTTCGGCTGGCGCCCGATCGAAGCCCGTACTATATGTTCAGCATGACCCGGTCGCGGTGGCGGCCGGGTTGGCTGGGCGCCGCTGCGTGCGGCGGTCCGAGGCTTCGTTGTGGAGGAATCCGTCATGACACCGACCCCCAAGGTGTGTTTCGACCGGGTGCTGCCCCGGGACCTGATGCGCTTCCAGACCACGGTACCCGACCGCCCCGGCCAGGTGCGTGGCTTGTCGCCGATCGGCAAGACCTGGATCAACGGCTCGACGCTGCATGTGCGCTTCCTGGGCGGCACCGCGCAGGAGAAGAAACAGGTGCAGGAGCAGGCGGGCTGGTGGGCGGTGCACGCCAACCTGCGCTTCGTGTTCGATGACGCGGCCGATGCCGAGATCCGCATCGCCTTCGACGGCAACGACGGGGCATGGAGCTACATCGGCACGGACGCCCGCAGCATCCCGGCGCACGAGCCGACGATGAACCTCGGCTTCCTCGACGGCGGGACGGCGGCGCACGAGTTCGGTCACGCCATCGGCCTGGCGCACGAGCACCAGAATCCGGCCGGCGGCATCCAGTGGAACGAGCAGGCGGTGATCCGCGCGATGGCCGGGCCGCCCAACCACTGGAGCGAGGCGCAGACCCGCCACAACATCCTGCGCAAGTACGCCGCCAACCAGGTCAATGGCACGGCGTTCGACCCGAAGTCCGTGATGCTGTACTTCTTTCCCGCCGAATGGACCCTCAACGGCGTGGCGACCTCGCGCAACGAGGTGCTGTCCGAGCTCGACAAGCAGTTCATCGCGGGCGCGAAGATGTACCCGCGCGCAAAGCCGGGCGTCGAGGGCACGCTCACCGAGCTCAAGGTGAATGCGCGCCGTCGCACCGCGGCGAGCATCGGCCGCTTCGGCGAGGAGGATGTGTTCCGCTTCAGGGTGTCGCAGCCGGGGCGCTACGTGGTCGATACGCGCGGGCCAACCGACGTCTACATGAAGCTCTTCGGTCCCGATTCGCCCACGGCGCTGATCGCCGAGGACGACGATTCGGGCTTGGCGAGCAACGCGCGGATCGCAATCGATCTGGTGGAAGGCGATTACTACGTTCAGGTGCGCCACTGGAATCGTGCCAGCGGCGTGGGCGACTACACGGTGGCGGTGCGCAAGGCGCATTGAGCCGCGCGCGCCGTGCGGCGGGTCAGCCGGCGGCGGGCGACAGGCGGCCGAGCAGGCGGCGCAACTGGGCACGTTCGCCGGCGTCGAGCTTGCCCAGCACGCGCTCTTCGTGTGCGCGTACCTGAGGGATCAGTGCCTGAAGCAGGCGCTGGCCGGCAGCGGTGAGGTGCAAGGCGTTGGCGCGCCGGTTGTCAGGGGCGCGCACGCGCTCGACCAGACCGCGCGCCTCGAGTTTGTCGAGTACGGAGACGACGCTGGAGCGATCGAGCTGGATCGCCTCGGCGAGCTGGGTCTGTTTCATGCCCGGGTTGGTGTCGATCAGCACCAGCACGCCGAAGAGTGTCGGCGTGATCTCGGACTCGCCCACGTTCATGCAGAAGTCGCGGAAGACCCCGACCTGCGCGATGCGCAGGCGGTAGCCGATCAGCTCGGGGAGTATCCCGAAGGTGATGGATTCCGGGGGGGTCAGCGCGGTTGCGTCGTCGTTGCCACGGCCCATCGGTCGCTCGAGTCAAATTTGATCAGGCTGGGGATTGTAGCAGGCGGGCCCCAGGGCGCGGACGAGCCATGCGGCGGCGCAGGCGGTCGCGGCCGTTGCTGGAAGTGCATGGAGAGTGCGCCGCAGTGCGTTCGACGCACGATGGCGGAGAAGGCGCGCGGCGTGCGTTGCCCCCACAACAGGACCGCCGCGGCGCCGGTTTCGCGGCTCAGGCGAGTCGGTGCTGCTTCGTGTGGGGGCAGCGCACGCCGCGCGCCCGG
>JBEOKH010000414.1:0-21382 GCA_040275625.1 Thauera sp.
GGCGGCGAGCGCGGCGGAGAGCACACCACGCACCGCACGCAGATCACCGCTCAGCGAAAGCTCGCCGCACAGCTCCACGCGGTCGAGCTGACGCCCCGCCACCTGCCCCGAAGCGACGAGGATGCCGACCGCGATCGCCAGATCGAAGCGCCCGCCCTCCTTGGGCAGGTCGGCGGGCGCGAGATTGACCGTGATGCGACGTTGCGGGAACTCGAACTGCGTCGACTGGATCGCCGCGCGCACGCGCTCGCGCGCCTCGCGCACTTCGGTGTCGGGCAGGCCGACGAGATGGAACTGCGGCAGACCGTTGCCCAGATGGACTTCGACCGTGACCGCTGGCGCGTCGATACCCTCGAGCGCGCGCGCATGGACGAGCGCGAGCGACATCGGCAGCTCCGGACGGGAAGGAAGCGCCAGTCTAGCGGAGCTGCAATGAATGACAAAGAACTATGCATGCGGCACTGCCGCTGGGCGGCCGGACGCGCGCGTCCATTCTTGCCTGCGCGTGCTCATGACAAAGGCTCGCGGCTTCCGTCGCTCCTGCAGAAACCCGCCGCGGTCGGGGGCGCTGTAGGCGCGGCGGAAGCCGCGAGCCTTTACACCGGTCCGGTCAAGCCTTGTCGCCGCCGTCCTGCCTGGCCTCGAGCTCGGCGACGCGCGCCTCGAGCTCGGCGAGCTTGCGGCGTGCCTGCGCGAGCACCTCGCGCTGGACCTCGAACTCCTCGCGGGTGACGAGATCGAGCTTGCCCAGGGCGCTGCCGAGCATGGCCTTCGCGTTCTTCTCGATGTCGCGGACGGGGCTGTTGGCGGCCAATTCGGAAAGACGGGCACCAATTTCGTCGAGGATGCGGGGCGTGCTCATGATGGGATGGATTCCGAGTTGCAGAGGCCACGAAGTCTAGCACGGGCCATGGCGCGCACCGGAAGCGCGCAGACCGCGACGCGCCAATGCACCAGACTGGTGCGCGCCACCCCGAATCGGTACAACGCCCCGTGCGGCAGCGCACCATCCAGTGCCACTCAAACCCCCGAAAGCCTTGCAGAGCAAGCTTCTTCTTAACTTGGCACGATCCGTGCTTGTGGAGTTACGTCGAAGACCTCTGCAAACCTTGTCAGGAGATGAACATGCGCAAGAACCTGCTCGCCACCGGCCTCCTCGCCGCCTTTGTCATCACCGGCGCCGCCCACGCCGGCGACGGCCCCTTCACCGCGAACGTCGGGCTGGTGTCCGACTACGCCTACCGCGGCTACAGCCAGACCGACGAGCGCCCGGCGCTGCAGGGCGGTTTCGACTACGCGCACGAAAACGGCCTCTACGCCGGCGTGTGGGGCTCGAACGTGTCCTGGCTGTCCGACAGCAACCCGGACGTCAGCAACAGCCTCGAGCTCGACCTCTACGGTGGCTACAAGGGCACCGCCGGTGCCATCGGCTACGACGTCGGCCTGCTGCAGTACTACTACCCGGGCAGCTACCCGAAGCCCTACAACAGCCCGAACACACTCGAAGGCTACCTCGGCCTGTCGTGGGAATTCCTGTCCTTCAAGTACTCGTACGCCTTCACCGACCTGTTCGGCTACGACAAGTCGGACGGCAGCCAGTATTTCGACCTCGGCGCAGCGGTGGACATCGGCTACGGCGTCACCCTCGCCGCCCACGTCGGACACAACGACATCAAGGGCCAGGACGACTACACCGACTGGAAGCTCGGTCTCAGCAAGGAAATCGGCGGCTTCAACTTCGGCCTCCACTACGTCGACACCGATGTTAACAACGCCGATCTCGCCGACGCGCGCGTGATCGTGTCGGTCGCCAAGAGCTTCTGATCCACGCCCATCCCGAACCGGAGAACACCATGAAATTCATCGCCGCAATCATCAAGCCCTTCAAGCTCGACGAGGTCCGTGAGGCGCTCTCGGCCATCGGCGTGCAGGGCATCACCGTCACCGAGGTCAAGGGCTTCGGCCGCCAGAAAGGCCACACCGAGCTCTACCGCGGCGCCGAGTACGTCGTCGACTTCCTGCCCAAGGTGAAGGTCGAGGCCGCCATTTCCGACGACATCCTCGACCAGGCGATCGAGGCGATCGAGAAGTCCGCCTCCACCGGCAAGATCGGCGACGGCAAGATCTTCGTCTTCGAACTCGAACAGGCCATCCGCATCCGCACCGGCGAGACCGGTCCGGACGCGCTGTAAGGGAGTATCGCAAAATGAAAAAACGCTTCGCATTTCTGCCTGCAGTCGCCCTCGGTGGCGCACTCGCCGGCGCTTCGGGCGGCGCCTTCGCCCAGGAGGCCGCAGCCGCCGCGGTCGAGGTCAACAAGGGCGACGTGGCCTGGATCATGACCTCCACCCTGCTCGTGCTGATGATGGCCCTGCCCGGCCTGGCGCTCTTCTACGGCGGCATGGTGCGCGCCAAGAACATGCTGTCGGTGCTGATGCAGGTGATGACCGTGTTCTCGCTCAACGCGCTGCTGTTCGCGATCTACGGCTACAGCCTGACCTTCACCGAAGCCAGCCCCTTCATCGGCTCGCTCGACAAGGTCTTCCTCTCCGGGGTGACGATCGAGACGCTCGCCGACACCTTCACCGAGACCGCGAAGCTGCCCGAGTTCGCCTTCATCGCCTTCCAGGCCACCTTCGCCGGCATCACTGGTGCGCTGATCGTCGGCGCCTTCGCCGAGCGCATGAAGTTCTCCGCGGTGCTGATCTTCTCGGTGATCTGGTTCACCCTGTGCTATCTGCCGATCTGCCACATGGTGTGGGGTCCGGGCGGCTACCTGCTGGAAGACGGCGCGCTCGACTTCGCCGGCGGCACGGTGGTGCACATCAACGCGGGCGTTGCCGGCCTCGTGGGTGCGTACATGGTGGGCAAGCGCATCGGTTACGGCCGTGAGTCGCTGGCGCCGCACAACCTGACCCTGACCATGGTCGGCGCCTCGCTGCTGTGGGTGGGCTGGTTCGGCTTCAACGCCGGCTCCAACCTCGAAGCCACTGCGGGTGCTGCGCTCGCCTTCATCAACACCCTGGTCGCCACTGCCGCCGCGGTGCTGGCCTGGTCGCTGGGCGAAGCGCTGATCAAGGGCAAGCCCTCGATGCTGGGTGCGGCTTCAGGTGCGGTCGCCGGCCTGGTGGCGATCACCCCGGCCTGCGGCTCGGTGGGTCCGATGGGCGCGATCGTGATCGGTACGCTGTCCGGCTTCATCTGCCTGTGGGGCGTGAATGGCCTCAAGCACATGCTCGGTGCGGACGACGCGCTCGACGTGTTCGGCGTGCATGGCGTGGGCGGCATCGTCGGCGCGATCCTGACCGGCGTGTTCGCGGCCCCCGGCCTGGGCGGCACCGGCGCCGAGGACTTCTCGATCGCCTCGCAGGTGTGGATCCAGACCTGGAGCGTGATCGTCACCGTGGTGTGGTCGGCAGTGGTCGCCTTCATCGCCTATAAGGTCGCGGACCTGCTGGTCGGCCTGCGCGCACCGGAAGAGGAAGAGCGTCAGGGCCTCGACACCACGGCGCACGGCGAAACCGCCTACCGCTTCTGAGCATCAAGCCGAAATCGCACGCCTCCGCTTCCTCCACGGTACGGCGCCCCCTGGGGCGCCGTTTTTTCGTGGCGACCGACCACAGCGTGTCGGAAATTTTTACACCCACCTGGGGTGGAGTATTTCGGGCGGTCTTCCAGGCAACGCGACCGAACGCCACTTCCCTTTATGATCAGCGCGTTAACAACACCCCCTGGGGCATCAGGCCCAATCATTGCTTTGGACCAAGTACAGTTCCGTCCCCCACGTAAACCGATCGAGGACGGCTCATACCACAGCATCGAACAAGGACTTCCCCATGCACGCCTCGATCTTTCGCTCTCTCGCCGTCATCTCCACGCTTGCCAGCCTGGCTGCGTCCGGCACCGCCCATGCCAGCCTGATCAATGGTGGCTTCGAAACCTCGACCGGAACACCCTTCGTCGCTGACGGGAACTGGGGCCTCGCCAACGAGAACGACGTTGCCGGCTGGGAAACGACCGCCACCGACAACCTGATCGAGCTCTGGGGCAACAACTACAGCTCGGTGAGCGGTGGTCCGGTGCCCGCTTACGAGGGGCGCCAGTTCGCCGAGATCAATGCGACCCAGTTCGCGGCCCTCTACCAGGACGTGTTCGGCATCACTGCGGGCAGCATCGTCGGCTTCGAGTTCGCCCACCGCGGGCGCTCGGGGGTGGACACACTGCGGATGATGATCACCGACCTCGGCGCCGATAACGCGCTCGGCGGCGGCGACGACACCGAGCTGTTCTCGCGGAACTACTCGACCGGCAACACCGCCTGGGCCTTCTACACCAGCAGCGGCGAGGCGGCGATCAGCGCGCTCGGCAATGCGACGCGCTTCTCTTACGAGGCGATCACCACCGCCAACGGCAGCCCTTCGGTCGGCAACTTCATCGACGCGGCCGACTTCGGCGTGGGCGTGCAGGCCGTGCCGGAGCCCGGCACGATCGCGCTGCTGGCGCTCGGGCTCGCGGGCCTGGGCCTGCGTCGCCGGCACGGCTGAGCCGGCGCAGTGAGCACGCGGCGCGTCCTGCGCGCCGCGGATGGCAGCCCCCGCGTGTTCACGACACGATGTACGCCGCCGCCCCCATGGCGAGCAGCTTGCCTCCCGCGTCCATGAAGCTCATCCGCGTCGAAGCCACGCGCGAGCCCAGGCGCAGCACCTCGGCCTCCATCAGGAAGCGCTCACCGAGTCCTGGGCGCAGGTAATCGATGCGCAGGTCGATGGTGCCGAGCCTGGAAAAGCGGTGCAGGCGCTGGAACGGGGGCTCGTCGAGATGGCGCGCACCGATCGCCGCCATCACCGCAAGGCCGCCCATCGCATCGAGGCAGGCGGCGATCACACCGCCATGGATGCGGTTGTGTACAAAATGGCCGACGAGCTCGTGGCGCATCTCGATGTGCCCATGCACACGCTCGCCGCCGATGTCGTCGATCTGCAGGCCGAGCAGCGCGTTGAAGGCGATCTTCTCCTCGAAGATCTCGCGGATGCCAGCGACGAATTCCGGCTCGAACTGCACCGAGCCGTCCGGCGCGGGGGCTTGTCTGGTCATGCTTTCGTTCTCCCATGCAAAAATGTGCGAGCCCCGGCGCGCGTCTTCCACGCTCCGCGGTCCGGCAGATCCGATAACGGACGCGGGTGCCCTCGAAGATGCCGGCCACCTCGCCCCCTGTCGACGTACATGGTAACCATGCGGTACCGCCAGCGCTGTTGATGTTGAGCTGAAAGACGACCTCGGCGACGGACTTTTCCCGCTCCCGCGTGCTCGACGTTGACGGCACCGACGTCGAGCGCCGTTGCGTTGTTAGACTGGGGCACCCGCCTTTCAACGGAGCCGGCAATGCCCCTCGCCTGGCAAACCCACGACCACTACGGACTCGCCCTGCTCGCCGTCCTCGGCACCTTCGCCGCCGTGCTGCTGATCCAGTGGCTGATCCAGCGCTCGCCCTGGGCAGCCTGGCTGCAGTCACTGCAGGGCGTGGCGCCACCCTTCATCAACATCATCGGCGTGCTGTTCGGCCTCACCCTGGCCTTTCTTGCCAACGACACCTGGAGTGCGCACGACCGCGCAATGAACGCGGTGTATCGCGAGGCCGACGCGCTGCGCAGCATCGCCGCGCTCACCGACAGCCTGCCCGCCCCCTTGCGCGTGCGGGTGCGCGACGCGGTCGCGGGCTACGCACGCGCCAGCGCTGAGGAATGGTCGCAGCTCGCCCGTCGCGACCAGCACCCGGACGTGCTGGCACGCGCCGACACGCTGCTGACGCTGCTCGCCACGAAAGAGATCGAGGACTCCGCCGGGCGCAACGCCCAGGCCCTGATGCTGGGCAAGGCGAGCGAAGCGCGCGCCCACCGCGACCTTCGCGTCGCGCTCAGCAAGACCCATGTCAATCCTTTGAAATGGCTGGGGATGGCCTTCCTCGGTTTCCTGACCCTGGTCTCGGTCGCCGCGGTGCACATCGAACGCCCGCGCGCGGCCTTCGTCGCGGTGCTGCTGTTCGCGCTCGCCGCCGCCCCCACCGCCGCCATCGTGCTGATCCAGGGCAACCCCTTCCAGCAGCCGAGTTCGGTCACCCCGGCGCCGCTCGAGGCGGTCGCCGCACGGCTCGGCTCGTGACGAAATCCGCGCGAACAGCCTGATACCGCCACCGGCAAGCTTGCGACGTTCTGAAAGCACCGTGCTTTCGGCTATAAGTTCGGCATTCCTCCTCGCCGACGCCCACGCACATGCAACCGAGCGCCCCTCACGCCTACCCCCGCCGCATCCTGCTCGCCGTCACCGGCCTGTCGCCGCAGATCGTCACCGAAACGCTGTATGCGCTCGCGATCGCGGCCGATCCGCCCTTCGTGCCCACAGAGATCCACCTGATCACGACATCCGAAGGCGCCGAACGCGCGCGCCTCGCGCTGCTCTCCGACAAGCTGGGCTGGTTTCACCGCCTGCGCCACGACTACGCGCTGCCGCCGATCGCGTTCGACAGCGCGCACATCCACGTGCTGCGCGACGCAGCCGGGCAAGCCATGAGCGACATCCGCAGCCCGCAGGACAACCTCGCCTGCGCCGACTACATCACCGAGCAGGTGCGCACCCTCACCGCCGCCCCGGACACAGCCCTGCATGTCTCGATCGCCGGCGGGCGCAAGACCATGGGCTTCTTCCTCGGCTATGCCTTGTCGCTGTTCGGCCGCCCGCAAGACCGCCTCTCGCACGTACTGGTGTCCGAGCCCTTCGAGAACACCTGGGCGTTTTTCTACCCCACGCCCTACGAAAATGTCATCGAAACCGCCGACAAGAAGCTGGCTGACGCGCGCGACGCCCGCGTCAGCCTCGCCGAGATCCCCTTCGTCAGCCTGCGCCACGGTTTGCCCACAGCCCTCCTCGACGGCAGCACAGGCTTCGACGCTGCGGTCGCGGCCGCGCGCGCGAGCCTCGGCCCCGCGCGGCTGGAGCTCGACCTCGGCACACGCGAAGTCCGCGCTGCCGGACGCAGCTTCCGCCTGCCGCCGGCCAAACTCGCCCTCCTCGCCGTATTCGCGCGCCGGGCGCTCGCCAATGAGCCAGCCCTGCCTGCGCCGCACAAGCAGGTCAAAGATCCCGCCTGGGCCGAGCGCTACCTGCGCGAACTCCGCCTCATCGCCGGCTCACTCGCCGACCTGTCGGTCACCGAACATGCGCTGCGCGATGGCATGGACGGCGACGACTTCTCGATGCGCCTGTCGCGACTGCGCAGCGCGCTCAACAAACACCTCGGCCCCGCAGCCAGCGCCTACCGGATCGACGACGGCGACCGAAAGCCGCACCGCTATCGCCTGGCGCTGGGGGCGGACGCGGTGCAACTCGTAAGTCCAGGCGCGCGCGCACGCTTGGGGTAGTGCGGCGCGGCATTCCATACCGCTAGACTTGCAGGGCATGCAAATATGTCGCCAACCTTGATATCCAACAACAGTCCAAACCTGACCGCCAAAGCCCCCCCATGTCATACCCTTGCTGGACGCGTCACACCAAGTTGCTCTGGTAACCTATCAGCATGATCCGGGCACGTTCGCCGTGCGCGTGCGCGTCTTTCACGACGACCGCGCGTCTGCCGACGGCGACACCCCCCGCATCGACCGCATCCGCTTCGCCGCAAAGTCGTCGCTCGTTGCGCACTGCCAGATGCCTCACCCCATAACTCCACACTTTTCTTTCGAGGACTGAAAGATGGCATTGAGACAGGCGCCTCTCGGGCTTGAACCGACCGCACTGCAGTTGGACCAGACAATGTCCCTGAGCTGGGATAGCTATCGGTGCGAATTGGTGACACCTCTGTATGGCGGAGGTGTCAAGGGTGGAGAGACAGATGAACGGATGCCGGTCCGCGTCAGCGCAATTCGCGGACAGCTGCGCTTCTGGTGGCGCTTGCTGGCCATGCACAAGTACAAGCTTTCTGCACAGAACGCCCGGCAGGAGGAGTTTGCCCTGTGGGGCGGTCTGGCCGAAAGGCCCCAGGCCAGCCGGGTTTGGTTGCGGGTGGAGGACGTATCGGAGCCTGAAGTCGAGGCTTGGGCCGAATTCACCAAGAACAACCGTGGCGAGTGGAAGGCGCTGCCCGACCCGAAGGGCTGGGCCAGGGATGCGGCCTATGCCCTGTTCCCAGGGCAAGGCAAGAAACCAGGTTCAGCAGACGCCAAAGATCCGGCTGCTCTAGTCAAACCGGGCCTCACCTGGACCCTGAATCTCGCCTTCCGCTGGCTGGCGGGCGACCCCGACGGCACAGAGCGGAAGACAGCCGAGGCTCGAGTACTCGAGGCCCTGCGCTGGTGGGCCAGCTTTGGCGGCGTGGGTGCGCGTACGCGACGTGGTCTGGGGGCGGTTTGGATCAGGGACCTCGCGCCAGTCGACGAAAAAGAGGCGGAACTCGCCGGCTGCCGGCTGGTGCTGGCAGGGTCTGGCGATCCGGATGCCGGCAAGAGCTGGCAGACGGCAATCAAGAAACTGCGCGATTTTCGGCAAGCGCCGGGGTTCGGTCGAAACCCGGGTTCGGATGACCCCAGACGTCCGGGCCGCAGTCGTTGGCCGGAACCGGATGCCATCCGCCGCCTAACCGGTATGCATGCGTCTCGCCATGCCCCGGAACACCGGGCAGGAGATCTCTTCCCACGGGCGGCGTTCGGCATGCCCATCATCTTCCAGTTCAAGGACGAGAAGGCCGGCGATCCAGCAAGCTTCACCTTGAACCCTGCGGGCGCCGAGCGCATGGCCAGCCCGCTAATCCTGCGGCCATACCAACTGGCGAGCAGGTGGTATCCGGGCGCCCTTCTGCTCCCCACCGGCCATCTCGACGAGGTCGCGCTGACCATGCCCGCCCGCAGCGTGATGCAGCCAGGCAGTTGGTGGAATCCGGACATGGCCGAATTGATTCCTCCTTTGGCCCCTCACGGTAAGGATGCTCTGTCTGCCTTCCTCCATTACTTCGCCGGCAAGTGAGTGTATTGATGACCGATTACGTTCTTATCCTTTCCCTCGGCCCGGTGCAGGGGTTCATCGCAGCGGCCCGGCGTAGCCGCGATCTTTGGAGCGGTTCCTGGCTGCTGTCAGAGATCTCCAAGGCCGCCGCCCTGACTTTGCAGAGCGGCGGCGCGCGGCTGATCTTTCCCGCGCCCGGCAGTGACCTCGCCCCTGGCAGCGATTTTTCCGTCGGCAACAAGGTTCAAGCCGTGGTGAGCGCGGACGGCGATGATGTCGTGCGCGACATCGCCCGGGCGGCCGCACACGCAGCCCGGATGCGCTTCATCGAGCTTGCGCTGGCGGCGCGCAGCCGCCTGCCATCCGGTACCGCATTGCGTGAAGACGTGTGGCAAAGCCAGTTGGACGACTACGTGGAAAGCTTCGCGGCCTGGGCCATGGTAGGCAAGGCGGGTTATGGGGAGGCGGTGCGGCTCGCTACCGACGCCCTCGCGGCGCGCAAGGCCACGCGAGACTTTGCGCCCTCGGCGCGGAGCGGCGGCGAGGCGCCCTTTTTCGGACTGCCCAAGTCCTCCCTCGACGGGGCACGGGAAACCGTCCTGCCCGAAGGTAAGCTTGCCGTCCGTACACGCCTGCGGCTCGGGTTGTCGCGAAGCGAGCAGCTAGACTGCGCAGGCATCATCAAACGCCTGGCAGGCGAGGTGGAGCAGTTCACACCGCTAACGCGCATCGCCGCGCATAGTTGGGTCGAAGGTTTGTCGAGGGAAGCGATTGGGCGACTCAACAGCGCCTACGAACCCCTTGTGCAGGCCGGCGTGGCCACCCGGGTGCGCGGCAACACTCGCTTTGCGCTTCTACCCTTCGATGGCCAGTTCCTGTACCCATCCCGCCTGGACGTCGCCCTCGTGGAAGCGCAGGGGGACGCGGAACTGTCCGCGCTGCTGCAGGTATTGCGCAACGAGCTCAAACCCTTGTGGCGCCAGCATGGCGAGCCCTGCCCCTACTTCGTCATCCTGTTGGCAGACGGAGACCGCATGGGCGCACTGCTCAACGAGGTAAGCAGTCTGGAACACCACGTCCGCATTACCGAGGCCCTATCAGTGTTTGCCGGCGAGGTCGCCAGGCGCGTGCGCGAGTTCGACGGACACGCCGTCTACGCCGGGGGGGACGACGTGTTCGCCTTCCTGCCTCTGCATACCGCGCTCGCCTGCGCCGACGCCCTGCAGCAGGACTTTGCCCAAGCGCTGCAGGCCGTGGCGGATGAACTCGGTGCCCGGAACTACCCCACACTCAGTGTCGGGCTTGGCATAGGCCACATGCTCGAACCGCTGGGCGATTTGCGGGCGCTGGCGAGCCGGGCGGAAAAACACGCCAAAGGGGATCTGCTCGCGCACAAACAGCGCCGCAATGCGCTGGCCATCATCCTGCGCACAAGGGCCAACAGCGAGACGCGGGTGCGTCTGCGCTGGGACGACAGCGATGCCCAGAACGATTTTTCCACCTGGCTGACATGCTATGTACCGCCTGGGCAGCGGGAGCAAGGCGACACCACACCGAAGACCTTCGCGCTACCCAGCCGCATAGCCTACGACACCCGCGCCGTTCACCAGCGCACGGCGTTCGCCCTGCATGGCGACGCCCCCGAACCGGGCATTGCCATGGCGGAGTTCGCGCGGTTGCTGATGCGGGCACGTACCGAGCAGGGCGGGACGCTGGATTCGGATCTGAAGGAACGGCTGCAGTCCTGTGCCGAGCGTCATGGTCTCGAGCTACTGGCCGACCAGTTGCTTGTCGCCCGCTGGCTGTCGGCCCGCAATGCTCGCGATCTGGGAGAACGTCAATGAGGCATGTGTATTCCCTGGAAGGGCTGGCACCGCTGGTCTTCCGCTCCGGCAAGCCCTTCGGCGCCCAGGCGGGAGCCGACGGCGCAGCCTTTCCACCGCCGTCCAGCCTGGCGGGGCTACTGCGAACGCTGCATGCCGACCAGACGGGCGCGCCCTTCTCCGACGCACTACGCGAATTGGCCGTGGCAGGTCCCGTGCTGGGCTGGCGAAGTGCTGCGGGCATCCTGCCGCTGTTGCCCAAGCCGGCTGACGCGATCTATCTCAAGAACGAGCAGGACGAGATCCAAGTCATGCGTCTGGCACCTACCCGGCTTCCGGCCAGTTGCGGCACTGACCTGCCGTCCGGTCTTCTGCCGCTGATGATGCCGCACCGGCTGGAGGGCAAGCCGGTGCCTGGTGCCCAGTACTGGCCACTTGAAGGGCTACTGCGCTGGGGGCAAGGGGAAAACCTTGCCTTTGATTACCTGAAGACGCACGGGTTGCAGGAACTGACGGCAGTTGCCCGCACCCACGTGGCGATCGATCGCGACACGAAGGTCGCCAGCGATGGCCAACTTTTCCAGACCGGCGGCATCGATCTCGCGCCTCGCCGGCTGGCTGTGAGCGGTAAGCCGGAAGGGGGCTGGGCGGAACGGGATCTCGTGTTCTTGGCCCACAGCGAGATTTCACTATCCCCCACCCTCGCCACGTTTGGCGGCGAGCGCCGCCTGTCCCGGCTGCAGCCCGCCGGCGCCAACGTCTGGCCTCAGCGCCCGGCCGCACTGGAGGCCAGCATCCTTGCGGCAGGCGGTCTGTCGCTGACGCTGGCGACCCCGGCGCTGCTCGAAGCCGGCTTCCGGCCTGGATGGCTTGACGAACGCCTCCAAGGCGAGCACCCGGCGTGCCCTGGTCTTCGGCTGCGGCTGCGGGCAGCCGCGATCGAGCGCTGGCTACCGGTGTCCGGCTGGGATCTGGCGGCCCACAAGCCCCGCGCCATGCGCAAGGCGGTAGCGGCCGGAGCCGTCTATTGGTTCGAGCTATTGAGCGAACCCCCTGCGGATTTCCTCGCTGCCCTGTGGCTCGCGCCCCTCTCCGACAAACCCCAGGACCGTCGCGACGGCTTCGGCCTTGCGCTGCCGGCGCCCTGGACCCCGGTTGCCTGATCGCCTGAATCGAGAACTGATATGGAACAGAAACGCTTTCATCTGCATGCCCTTTCCGCCCTGCACGTAGGCACCGGCCAAGGGGTGGGTGTCGTCGACCTGCCGATCGCCCGCGCCCGCGCCACCAATCTGCCGCTGGTTCCCGGCTCGGCTATCAAAGGGGTGCTACGCGACGAATTGCCCTTCAACGAGAACCTGCGCACCACCCTCTTTGGGCCGGTCTCCACGGCGGAAGGCGACACCCATGCCGGCGCGCTGGCCGTGGGCGACGCGCACCTCCTCCTACTGCCAGTGCGCTCCTTCAGCGGTGTGGTGGCCTTTGCCACTTGCCCCTTCATCCTCGAACGATATGCCCGCGATCAGGAAGGCACGACTCCCGGCGCGCCGACGCTGAGTACCGATCAGGCTGCCTTGACCCGCAACAGCCCGCTACTGGCCGGCAACAAGGTGCTGCTGGAGGATCTCGACCTGAGCGCCATCGCGGGCGAGGCCAACACCATTCAGTGGGCGGAGCGCATCAGCCAGGCCCTCTACCCGGACGGTGCCGACAAGGCTACGGAATGGCGGGCGGAGTTCGTGAAACGCTTCGCCATCCTGCCCGACGCCGTTTTCGCCTTTCTGGCCGACACCGCAACAGAAATCCGCGCTCGTGTCCGCATCAACGACGAAACGCGCACGGTCGCACGGGGTGCGCTGTGGTACGAGGAGAACCTGCCTGCCGAAAGCGTACTTTGGGGGGTGATCGGCATTTCCGCTTCACGGAGCACGCGCCATCCTGCCTCGGCGGGAGATCTGGCAGCCCTGTTGCCACGCGGCGAACTCTGTCTGCAGATCGGCGGTAAGCACACCGTAGGGCGCGGTCTGTGCCGCTTCCTGCTTGCTTGAGGAGAACTCCCATGGAAACCCGCAGCCAGCGATATGCCAAGTCGGCCTATCCAAAGGTGAAACAGCGTGAGCATGACCATCATGCCAAGAAGTACGGCGCACTCGCCCTCAACTTCCCGGTGATGGTCTTGCAGTCGGGCTTGGTGCAGTCCACGGGCTTCCTGCTCGCGAAGGGAAAGGACGAACACACGGACTTCCTCAATGATCTGGCCGATGTGCTGGTCGAAAGCGGAACCCTGATCCTCAACGCCCAGGAGGGGCGACAGGGGGAGGCTCTTCATCACCATATCGTCACGAGCGATCTGCCTACTTACCAGCACCTGACCCGTTGCGCGCTGGAGACCGCAAGCTGGTTCAAGCGCTACGCCCAAGCGATCCTCAAAGCCGAAAGCACCGATGGAGGCCGCGAATGACCGCCTTGATGCGCAACCGTATGCGTGAGGCGCTGCGCGCCACGAACGAGCCGCATGCCGGCCTGTTGCTTACCCGGGGTTGGCCGACATATGTCAACGGAGGGGACGCGAACGAGGGCGCGGACAAGAGCAGCCACATCGACAGGGTTTGCCGATTGAAACCGTCCGCACTCTACGAAATGGCCTTCGAGCGCTGGCAGACCTGCACGCGGGATAGTCAGCGCTTCCACGGCTGGTACGGCCGCCTCGAGGGGCGGATGTTCATTGGGCTCGGTACCGGTGGGGCACTGGAAACCGGCGTCCTCACCAGCCACAGCTATGGCATGCCGATGATTCCGGGCTCATCCGTGAAGGGCGTTGCCCGCGCTCATGCCCTGCAACTGGGCGTGCCGCCCGAATATCGCGCAATCCTGTTCGGCGAGGATGAGGACGAGGTCGCGCATAGCGGCCGGCAGGCCGGAGCCGGCTCACTGGTGTGGCATGACGCTTGGTGGTGTCCCGACGCGCAGTGCCTGCCCTTTGCCGCGGAAGTCGTCACGGTCCATCACCAGTCCTACTACCACGGCGAGGGCGAAGCCACGGATTTCGATTCGCCGGTGCCCAATGCGCAAATTGCGGTACAGGGCAGTTTCTACTTCGTCGTCGAGGGAGCCCCCACCTGGGCCGTCAGAGCCATGGCACTGCTTCGCCACGCGCTGTCCGACACCGGGATGGGTGCCAAGCGGGCGGCAGGCTATGGCGGGATTAAGGAGCACGCACAGCTTGTCCGCAAGGACTGTGAGACCCGACAGGCCCTAAGGCGGCGGGAAATGGGGCCCGAAGAACGGGTCCGGGACTATCTGAGCGGTCTGGATGCCAAGCAGTTAGCGGAAAAATTCGGTCCTGATCTGAACAAGACCCTCGAACAGTTCAGCGACGAAGAGAAAGGCCTGCTCCCCGTCGTCGGACAGGAACTTCGCGCCGCGATGCTGGAAGAGTGGGCCACGGAAACCAAGAAAAGCAACAAGGCACGCTTCAAAGCGCGCAGGTATTTCATGGGACAGGGCAACGATGACTGAGAGGACTCTGTCGCCCCCTCCGAATGCAAGTCGTTACCCCACAAAGTGATGATGCTGCACCTTTCCGCCATCCGCGGGGATTGAGCCCATGACCGACATCGCGATCTTCGAAGCCAACTCCGGCCAGATCGACGTGCGCCTGGAGACGGACAACGTCTGGCTGAGTCTGACTCAGCTCGTCGCGCTGTTCGGGCGGGACAAGTCAGTGATTTCCCGACACATCCGCAACGTGCTCGCGGATGGCGAACTGGGCTCCGAGGCAGTTGTTGCAAAATTTGCAACAACTGCCTCGGACGGCAAGGTGTGCCGGGTCGAGCACTACAACCTCGATCTCATCATCTCCACCGGCTACCGCGTGAAGTCCCGCGCAGGCATCCGCTTCCGCCAATGTGCCTCCCGCATCCCCAAGGACCACCTCACCCGCGGCTACACCCTCGACCGCCAGCGCCTCGAGCACAACGCGCGCGAGCTCGAGGCCGCGCTGCTGCTGGTGCGCCGCACGCTGTCGAACGCCGAGCTGACGCCCGACGCCAGCAGCGCCTGGCCGAGATCGCGGTGCGCTACACACAGACCTTCCTGTGGCTGCAGCGCTACGACAAAGGCCTGCTCACCGACCCGCGCGGCCATCCGGGTGGCGAGGTGCCGTCGGTGGCCGAAGCGCGCGCCGGGATCGCCGCGTTGAAGGCCGACCTGATCGCCAAGGGCCAGGCCAGCGCGCTGTTCGGCAACGAACGCGAGGACGGCCTCGCCGTCCTGCTCGGCAACCTCGACCAGACCGTGTTCGGCGAGCCCGCCTACCCCACGCTGGAATCCCGCGCCGCCCACCTGCTACATGCTTGCCGGGGATGGCGCATGAGCCGACCTCGCGGGTGCCCGCCTCGAACCCCATCGCCGAGGCAGCACCAGCACCCCCGCGGCAAGGGGCGTCACCAGCGCACTGCTACACTGGATTCGTGATCCTTTTCTTGTCGAGCTGCCCATGCCCAACCTCACCATCACCGCCGACGAGCAAACCCTGCGACGGCTGCGCATCGAGGCGGCCACGCGCAACCTCAGCGTGTCGCGCTTCGTCGGCGAAATCCTTAAGGAGAAGTTTGGCGAAGATGACGCCTACGAGCGCGCGACGGCGGATTTCTTATCCCGAGACCCCTACCTCGAGCTGGCCGCCCGCGACGACGGTCGCAGTTGGCCCACTCGTGACGAACTCTACGATCGGCAGGGACTGAAGTGAGCTTGGTCTTCGTCGACACCCACATCCTCGCCTACGCACGCGATCGACGCGCCCCCTGCAAACAGCGCATCTCAATGGACTGGCTCGCCGCGCTGCGCGCCCGTTGCAGCATTCTGCTTTCGGAAGACCTGCACCATCAGCAGCTCATCGACGGCACGCTCCGCCTGATCAACCCCTTTGCGGACTCCGCGCCGCAGCCGCCGGTCGCGCAATGACCACCTGGTTCGTCACTCGCCACCCCGGCGCTATCGAGTGGGCCGCCCGTCAGGGGCTGCGCATCGATCGCCATGTCGCCCACCTCGACCCCGCCAGCATCGCGCCGGGCGACACGGTGATCGGCATCCTGCCGGTCAACCTCGCCGCCAGGGTGTGCGAGCGCGGCGCGCGCTATTTCAACCTGTCGCTAGAACTGCCAGCCGAAGCGCGCGGGCGGGAACTGTCGGCAGATGAACTGGAAAGATACGGGGCACGGCTGGAGGCCTATGTCATCCACGCGGCAACGACCATCCCGGCCGCCCCAGAACCAATGCCCCCGGCGATAAATGACGCTGCCGCACGGCACCCGGACCCCGCGCTTGAGGCTCTTGGCGGCATCGCGCGCGGTGCAGCCTGCCCCGCGGACATCCGGGAACGTGGCGACCGAACATGATCTGGCCTGTAAATAACACGGCACGGGCCCCGGCTCGCGTCTCATCCCCACCTTCAACTGCCACTTAAATCATGACGACGCTGATCAGCTTTCTCGGCAAGGGCCGCTACGAAAAAGGCGGCTACCGCACCGCCAATTACCGCTTCGACCCCGACTTTTCTCGCGAAGTCCCGTTCTTCGGCTTGGCTCTAGCGGAGTATCTGAAGCCACAGCGCCTGATCCTGGTGGGTACCTCTGGCAGCATGTGGGACGTGTTCTTCGAGCGCGAATCCGGTCAGCATAACGACTCACTGCTCGAACTCATCGATGCCGTCGAGACGGATGCGGTCACCGGCGACTTGCTTGGCGACCACGCCACGCGCCTTTCCGAAAGTCTGGGCTACCCCGTCACCTGCCTTCTTATCGACTATGCACGCAATGAAGCCGGCCAGGCTGCACTGCTCCGCCAACTCGCGAACGTGCTCGACGGCGGTGAACGCATCGCCATCGACGTAACCCATTCCTTCCGCCACCTACCGATGCTGGCCCTGGTCGCAGCGCGCTTCCTCTCCCGAGTCAAGAAGGTACAGGTCGAGGACATCTACTACGGTGCCTATGACATGAAGGAGCCCAACGGCGAGGTGCCGATCGTCCGACTGAAAGGCATGCTGAGCATGCTCGACTGGGTTGACGCCCTGTCCAGCTATGACAAGGATGGCGATTATGGCGTCTTTTCGTCCTTGCTGGCCGCCGACGGCATGCCAAAAGAGCGCGCCTGGACGCTGGAGGCAGCGGCCTTTCAGGAACGCGTGAATCACCTCGAAGGCGCGCGGCAGAAACTCAGCGCGTCGCTCGAGGCAATCGCGAATCACGAAGGCCCTGTCGGACGCCTGTTCCGTCCCGAACTCGAGGCCCGCGTCTCCTGGGTTCGCAAACCTGAACGCAGCCAGCGTGAGCTGGCACTTGCCAATGCCTACCTTGACCGTCGGGACTACCTACGCGGCACGATTTTCTTGCTGGAAGGGCTCGTCACACGTGAAGTGGTTCGACGCAGGGGAATTGCAAACAACTTCAAAGAACGCGAAGAGGCGAGCAAGGCATTAGGTCAAGACAACAGGCAATTCCGAAAGCTTGAATGGCTGCGAAACGCACTTGCCCACGGCCAACGCTCTCAGGACGATGAAACCGCAAAGTTACTCGCCGACGAAAACGCTTTGCGTTTGGCATTGAAGCGCTTCATCAAAGAACTCGCGTCGTGACCCTCCCCCTCGCCCGCTACCGCTTCACCTTCCGCATGGCCGCCCCGCTGCGCCTGCCCGACTACGCCGGCTCGCTGCTGCGCGGCCAGTTCGGCGCCTCGCTGCGCCGTGTTGCCTGCATGACCGGCGCATCCAGTTGCGACGGCTGCCCGCTGCGCACCACCTGCCCGTACCCGGCAATCTTCGAAACCCCGGCGCCGGCCGAGCATGCCATGCAGAGTTTCAGTCACGTGCCCAACCCCTACGTCATCGAGCCGCCCGCCTTCGGCACCCGCCAGATCGGCGCCGGCGGCACGCTGCAATTCGGGCTCGTGCTGTTCGGGCGTGCCGTGGGGCAGTTGCCGCTGATCAGCTTTGCGCTGCAGCGCGCGGTGGAGGGCGGGCTCGGGCGCGAGCGGGCGCGCGGGGTGCTCGAGCGCATCGAGTGGCAGCACACCGCCGGCGACCTGGCGCCCCCCTACCTTGGCGCCCACCCCTTCATCCCCGTCTGGCAGCCGGGCGATGCCGCCATCGCAGCGCACGACACGCACCTCGCCCCGCCCGCAGCCGCTGTGCACACCGCGCCCACACGCCTGACGCTGTCCATCCACACCCCGATGCGCCTGCAGCAGCAGGGCAAGCCGCTGCGCCCGTCCGCCCTCACCCCGCGCAAGCTGGTGGCCGACCTGCTGCGCCGGATCAGCCTGCTCGCCGAGTTCCACGCCAGCCACCCCGGCCTGATCCCCGACGCGCCCGCGCTGGTTCACCACGCCGAAACGCTCGCCGACCAGCGCGCGCTGCGCTGGCAGGACTGGTCGCGCTACTCCAGCCGGCAGCAGCAGGAGATGACGCTCGGCGGCGCCGTGGGCCAATGGACCCTCGAAGGCGACCTCGCCTCCCTGCTGCCCTGGCTGTGGCTGGGCCAGTGGCTGCACGTGGGCAAGAACGCAACGATGGGCATGGGCGGCTACCACCTTTCGGCCTGACGTCGTCGCGGCACCGCAAGCTTGCGACTTCGGACATGGTAGGCGTGGCGGGACACACTGGCGCCATCCCTTCACCGGATGCCCGCCATGCCGCAGCGCGATTTCTACCTCGCCGCCTACGACGTCTCCAGCCCGCGCCGCCTCGCCGCCGCGCTCGCACTGGTGCGTGGCTACACCACCGGCGGGCAGAAGTCGGTGCATGAGGTCTTCCTCACCCACGGCGAGCGCTTCGAGCTGCTGCACAACATGGCGCTGCTGCTTAGCGAGGACGAGGACCGCTTCTTTCTGCTGCGCCTCGACCCGAGCGCACGCACCTATGCGCTCGGTGTTGCCGCCAAGCCCGCCGACCCCGACTACTTCTACGTGGGGTAAGACCATGGCCACGCTCCTGCTCGACCGCGCCGACCTCGAAATACGCATCACCGACGGCGCCCTCGCCCTCTACGAAAACGGCACGCGCAGCCAGACCGTGCCGCTGCGCCTCATCGACCGCGTCGTCATCCAGGGCGCGCGCACCAAACTGGACACCGCGGTCCTGCTCAAGCTCGCCGAAGCCGGCGCCGCCACGGTTCTCCTGAGCCCGCGCGCCAGCCGCCAGGTGGCCATCGTGCTCGGCCCGGCGCACAACGACGCCGCCGTTCGCCTCGCCCAGGCGCAGCGCACCATGGACCACGCCTTCTGCGACGACTGGGCACGCCAGCTCGTCATCGCCAAGCTGCGCCGCCAGCACCGCCTGCTCACCCGCGGCGAGGCACGCCGACCCGACGTGCGCAAGCCGCTGTTCGACGCCCGCAAGGGCATCGCCGACGCGCTCGCCCAGGCCGCCGAGCCCGGCACCGCCTGCGCCCGCCTGCGCGGGCTGGAAGGCAGCGCCGCGCGCGCCTACTTCCACGGCTACACCGCCCTGTTCGCCCCCGAGCTCAGCTTTACCGGTCGCAACCGCCGCCCGCCGCGCGACCCGGTCAACGCCTGCCTGTCGCTCGCCTACACGCTGCTGCACTTCGAAGCCGTGCGCACCGCCCACGCCGCCGGCCTCGACCCCCTGCTCGGCTTCTACCACCGTCCCGCCTTCGGCCGCGAGTCGCTCGCCTGCGACCTCATCGAGCCCCTGCGCCCCGCGGTGGATGGCTGGATCTGGAGTCAGTTCAACACTGCGCAACTGCGCCCCGAGCACTTCGGCACCGACAAGGGCGCCTGCATGATGGGCAAGGCCGGCCGCGGCCACTTCTACGCCGGCTGGGAGCAGTTCGCCCCCTTGCCCAGGCGCTGGCTGCGGCAGCGCTGCGCCCGCCTCGCCGCGCAGCTGCGCGCGCAGGGCGAACCCTGGCTGGAACATTTCGAGGACGACGAGGACTTCTGACCATGCCGACCCTCGCCCACCGGCGCCAGGCGCCCACCGACCTGCCCCCGCGCAAGCCGCTCTACCTCATGAGCCCCGCCCCGGCGCGCATGGATGCCGGCAGCGACCACCTGCTCCTGCGCCCCGACGCGGCCGCGCCGATGCGGTTTCCGCTCGCCCGCATCTGCCGCGTCATCTGCAACCGCCACCTGGTGTGGAGCGGCAGCGCACTGGCGCTCTGCCTCGCCGAAGGTGTGCCGATCACCTGGGTCGACGGCCATGGCCACGCCCTGGGCAGCACGCAGGCGCGCTACGCACAGCCGCTGCCCTTCTCCACCCTCATCGAGACTTACCTCGAGCTGCCCGACTGGCCGCAACGCTTTGCCAACTGGCGGGCGCGCCGCAGGCTCGAGACGCTCACCACCTGTGCGAAACGCGCGGCGGAGACCGGTCACGGCCTGGACGCCCTCGGCTTCCAGGAACTCAAGCGCGAATATGTCTACAACGGCATTCACCCGCAGGCCTTCGATGCCGATGGCGAAGCCTGGTGCCACGCGCTCGCCACCGACCGCCTGCATCGCGAGGGCCTGCACGGCTGCTACTGGGGCTTCGATGCCAGCCGGCTCGAGCTCGCAGCCGAACTCGCCGCGCTGCTGTGGGCCGAGCTCAACCTCGACTGCGGCGCGCTGCCCGCCAGCGCCGAGCACGGCATCATCGTCGCCCGCCTGTTCGAAGCCTGGGCCCACCAACGTGAGGGGCGCCTGCTGATGCACCTGGGCGACCTCAAGCGCCATCTGGCACGGGAGATCGAGTCATGGCACTGAACACCGCGCGCGGCTGGCTCATCGCCTATGACATCACCAACCCCAAGCGCCTCGGCCGCCTGCACCGCTTTCTGGTCAAACAGGCCACGCCGGTGCAGTACTCGGTGTTCCACTTCGAGGGCAGCGCCGCACAGATGGGCCGCCTGATGGCCGACATCGCGACCCGCATCGACGCAGCCACCGACGACGTGCGCGGATACCAACTCCCCGAGCACCTGAGCATCGACACCCTCGGCCGCGGCAGCCTGCCGGGCGAGACCTTCCTGCTGTCGCCGGCATCCCGGTCCCTGCAGACGCTGCTCCAGGCCGCCGGCAAGTGATACCATCACGCCTCCAAAACACATGAAAACCATCGTGACAATCCGCTCCGGACAGCGCTCCACTTCGTGGGAACCCGTTTTCCAGACAGTTGATTGCAGGATGTTTTTTCGTGTGAGCAGTCCGGACTGATGCCCTGATATCAAAGGGATTAAGACGGGAGTTTCTTGCGAATGTTATTTACTGCCTTGTGTCCGGACTGATGCCCTGATATCAAAGGGATTAAGACTTCGGCTTCCGCCGCAAGGGCGCGCAGGGGGTTGAGTCCGGACTGATGCCCTGATATCAAAGGGATTAAGACTCGGCGGGGATGGCAATTGCCGCAGCGCGTGCAGGTCCGGACTGATGCCCTGATATCAAAGGGATTAAGACGTCTTTCGACTGGGCCTCTCCGTGGTTACGGGTCCGGACTGATGCCCTGATATCAAAGGGATTAAGACCAGCGCATCCCACAAGCGCCGCGCCAGCGTGATTTCCGGACTGATGCC
>JBEOKH010000415.1:0-3667 GCA_040275625.1 Thauera sp.
CCGCAAGACCCTGGCTTTCCTCGACGTGCACCTGCCGGCCACACCCGGGCGCGCGCGCATCGCGGCCGAGCTGCTGCGCACCCGCCTGCTGGTGCGCGGCGTCGACCTCAAAGCGCTGGTCGCGATGCCCGCCGCCACCGCGCCACCGGTACTCGCCGCCCAGGCCCTGCTCGGCGGCATGTTCGGCATCGTCAAGTTCTCCAGCTCGGCGCTGCGTCCGCTGGTCATGGCACGCCAGGTCGAGCTCGCCCTCACCCACGGCCATACCGACGCCAGCGCGCCGGCGCTCGCGGGGTTCGGCGGCGTGCTGTGCGGCGTGCTCGGCGCGATCGACGAAGGCTACCGCGCCGGCAGCATGGCGCTGGCGCTCGAGGCCGCACGCCCCTCGCGCCACGGCCGCCACAAGAGCCTGTCGCTATTCAACTGCTACGTGCGCCACTACCGCGAGCCGCTGCAGCGCGCCCTCGAAGGCCTGCACGCGGCGCATGCCGAGGCGCTCGCCTGCGGCGACCTGGAATACGCCGCCTACAGCCTGGCGGCCGCGATCCAGTATGCAGTGCCGCTCGCCGAAGATCTCCGCGCCCTCGCCCGCGACATGGGCCTGCAACTGCAGCAACTGGAGCAGACCGGGCAGAAGCAGTCCTTGCAGTACAGCTACATGGCGCTGCAGGCCCTGACCCGCCTGTGCGAGCCCACTGCGACACCCACCGCGCTCGACGGCGAGCGCTACCGCGAGGCCGAGATGCTCGCCGAGCACCAGCGCGAGAACCATCTCACCGCGGTGTGCCTGCACCATTTCTACAAGGCCTTGCTGGCGCTGGTGTTCGCCGACTATCCGGGCGCGCTCGCCGAGTGCGCGCTGGGCGAGGCGCATCTGCCCTACGTGGGCGGCACGCACACCGCAACCTGGTTCCGCAGCCTGCACGCGCTCGCCCTGCTGCGCACCCTGCCGCCGCCGGGCGCGGGGCGCGAACGGGCGCTGTGCAAACTGCGCGGCATCGTCCGCCACGTGCGCACGATGGCCGCGCACGCCCCCGCCAACCACGCTCATCGCGTGGCCCTGATCGAGGCCGAACAACTGCGCGTGCACGGCCGTCCCGGAGCCGCCGCAGCCTACGACCGCGCGGTCGCCCTCGCCGAGCACAATGGCTTCTGGCTCGATGCCGCGCTCGCCTGCGAGTTCGCCGCCCGCTGCCACCTCGATGCTGGCGCGCGCACCGTCGCGCGCACCTGTTTCGACGACGTCTGCCGGCGCTACGAGCGGCTCGGCGCCCATGCCCGCATCACCCATCTGCAGGAGCAGCTCGACGAATACGGGCTGTGGGCCCGCCCGGCCGCCGACCCCGCGCACGGCGGCACGCAGGCGGTGGCGGACGAATGCAACCAGTCCTTCGACATCGCCTCGGTGATCAAGGCCACCCAGGCGATCTCGGACGAGATCGTCCTCGAGCGCCTGCTCGAGCGCCTGATGCAGCTCGCGCTCGCGAGCGCAGGCGCGCAACGCGGCGCGCTCGCGCTGCGTCGCGAACAGCGCCTGTACGTGGAAGCGATCGCCGGGCTGGAGGAGGCGTCTCGCCTGATGTGCAGCCAGGCGCTGGAGTCGGCTGCCGCCAGCGTACCGGTCAGCGTGCTCAATTATGTTGCACGCACCGGCGAGGTGCTGGTGCTGGGCGACGCCACCCGCCAGCAGATGTTCGCGCACGACGCCTACATCTGCACCCATGCGCCGCACTCACTGCTGTGCATGCCGATCCTGTACCACGGCGAGCTGACCGCACTGCTCTACCTCGAGCACCGCCAGAGCCGCGACATCTTCGATCACCAGCGCCTGAAGACCCTGCAGATCCTCGCCGCGCAGGCGGCGATCTCGATCGAGAACGCGAAGCTCTACCTCGGCCTGCAGCAGTCGGAGCAGGCCTACCGCTCGCTCTACGAGAACGCGATCGAAGGCATCTTCCGCGTCGACCCCGAGGGGCGCTTTCTGTCCGCCAATCCGGCCCTGGTCAGCCTCCTCGGCCATGCCGGCGCGGACGAATTCCTCGCCGGCATCACCGACGTCAGCACGCAGTGCTTCGTCCACGCCGAAGACCAGCGCCGCTTCCTCGGCCGCCTCAACATGGCGGAGAAGGTGGTCGGCTTCGAGACGCGCTGGCGGCGACGTGACGGCAGCGAGCTCGAGGTGTCGATCTCGGCCCGCCGCGTGCTCGACGACAGCGGGCGCCTGCGCTACTACGAGGGCTCGCTGACCGACATCGGCGAACGCAAGGCCAAGGAGCGCGCCGAGCTCGCCCGCGAGCGCGCCGAGGCGGCCAGCCGCGCCAAGAGCGACTTCCTCGCCGCCATGAGCCACGAGATCCGCACGCCGATGAACGGCATCCTCGGCATGGCGCAGCTGCTGGCGCGCTCGGCGCTCGACACCGGCCAGCGCGAATGGGTGGAGGCGATCGGCGCCTCGGGCAAGACCCTGCTCGCGATCCTCAACGATGTCCTCGACTTCAGCAAGATCGAGGCCGGGCAGCTCGAACTGGAAACGGCGCCCTTCGCGCCCGCCGAGGCGCTCGCCGCGCTGCGCCCGATGCTGCTGTCGATGACCGCGCAGAAGGGCCTCGCGCTGCGTTTCGAGCTTGACCCAGCGCTGCCCGCCGGCGTGCTCGGCGACCGCCGCGCATTGCACCAGATCGTGCTCAACCTCGCCGGCAACGCGGTCAAGTTCACCCAGCGCGGCTTCGTCGCGGTGCGCGCAAGGGCGCTCGCCGCCGCCGCTGAGCGTTGCCGGCTGCGACTCGAGATCGAGGACAGCGGCATCGGTATCGCCGAGGAGGCGCAGCAGCGCATCTTCACCGAATTCACCCAGGCCGACGGCTCGATCACCCGCCGCTTCGGCGGCACCGGGCTGGGCCTGGCGATCTGCCTTCGCCTCGCGGAACTGCAGGGCGGACGGATCGGCGTGCTCAGCCGGCCCGGTGAAGGCAGCGTGTTCTGGTGCGAGCTGGAATATCTCGCCGCCGCGGCGCCGCCCGCCACACCGCCGCGACCGGCACCGGTCGCGAGCGCGCGATGCCTGCAGGTGCTGGTGGTCGAGGATGTCGAACTCAACCGCTGCATCACCGGCACCCTGCTCGAGACCGAGGGTCACCGCGTGCGCTTCGCCGCCGACGGTTACGGTGCGCTGGAGCTGCACGAGCGCGAGGACTTCGACGTGATCCTGCTCGACATCCACCTCCCCGACCTCGACGGCATGGAAGTGGCGCGCCGCATCCGCCGCCATCCGGACGCGCACAAGGCCGCGGTGCGCATCGTCGTCCTCACCGCCTCGGTGACCACCGACGAGGTGCGGCGTTACCGCGAAACGGGCGCGGACGCGGTGGTCGGCAAACCGTTCGATTTCGACGAGCTGATCCGCAGCCTCGACGACGGCCGCCCCCCTCCGGCCGCGCGCCCCCCCGCCCCGGCGCTGCTCGACGCCCACCTGCTCGGCACCCATTTCGCGCGCCTCGGCGGCGAGCGCATGCAGCCGATGCTCGAACTGCTCGCCAGCCAGGGGCGGGCACGGCTGGGTGAGCTCGGCGCCAGCGCGGCCCCCGAGGCCCAGCGCGCGGTCGTGCACCAGCTCGCCGGGATGACCGCCAACTTCGGCCTGAGCGCGTTCGCCGCCCGCTGCCGGGCG
>JBEOKH010000416.1:0-2501 GCA_040275625.1 Thauera sp.
GTGTCGGGCAACGACCGGCTCACCGCCGCGGACGCGTCGAGCGACATCCACCACATCGTCCTCGACTTCGGCACCACACCGTTCCCAGTGCTCGAGGGCCAGTCGATCGGCATCATCCCGCCCGGCACCGACGAAAACGGCAAGCCGCACCTGTTGCGCATGTATTCGATCGCGAGCCCGCGCGAGGGCGAGCGACCGCATTGCAACAACGTCGCGCTCACCGTCAAGCGCGTCACCCGGGACCACGACGGGCGTCCGCTGCGCGGGGTGGCGTCGAACTACGTGTGCGATCTGAAAAAGGGCGACACGGTGCAGGTGACCGGCCCCTACGGCGCGACCTTCCTGATGCCCAACCACCCCGGCGCGAAGATCATGATGATCTGCACCGGTACCGGTTCGGCGCCGATGCGCGCGATGACCGAGCGCCGGCGCCGGCGCATGCACCTGAAGGAGGGCGGCGCGCTGATGCTGTTCTTCGGCGCGCACACACCGGGCGAGCTGCCCTACTTCGAGCCGCTGCAGAAGCTGCCGAAAGCGTTCATCGACATCAACCTCGCCTTCTCGCGCGTGCCCAGTCAGCCCAGGCAGTATGTGCAGGATCTCGTCCGCGCACGCGCCGACAAGGTGCTCGCCTGGCTCGATGACGCCGAGTGCTTCATCTATCTGTGCGGCCTCAAGGGCATGGAGACCGGCGTCATCGAGGCCTTCCGCGACATCTGCCGCAGCGCCGGGCGCGACTGGGACCAGTTGCGACCGCAGCTCCTCGCCGCCGGACGGCTGCATGTCGAGACCTACTAGCGTAGTGCTGCACTCTTGTGAATGCTCAATTGACGACTTCCGCCATCATGCCTCATGCATGCAAGGCGGAGGGTCCAATGCGATTTGCCGAGATTGACTGGGCGTTCACGCGACCATCATCTCGCGCCATTGGAAAGCGGCCGGACTGAAGCCTCACCCAAACCCTTCATCTGAACCAAGAGCGCTCGCGACATCCTGCAGAAGGTCATCCGCGCCAACAGTCGCTCAAGTTCCAAACAAAATGCAGCACTGCACTAGACGTGGGGTTCGACCGCAAGCGCGGCACCCGGATCGTCGCCGTCGAGCAGTGTGCGGATGTCGTTCGAGATGTCTGACATGCCCCGCATGCCGGCGTCGTGAAGTTCGGCCGGCAGCGCGAATTGTTGCGCAAGATCGGGATTGCCGCGATGAAAGGAGTTGTCGAAAAAGGCCGTGCCAGGTTGTCGGGCCCCCGCTGCGATCACCCGGGGCCGGTCTTGTCCAGGACCAGATCGACATGCATGACGCCGTGATCGTTACGTGTGCGCACCGGCCAGCCGCAACGTTCGAAGACCGAGAGCATCGCCGCATTGTGAGGCAGCACCTCGGCGGTGAATCTGCGCACACCCGCATCCACGGCGATGGTCGCGAGGTGCTGGAGCAGCCGCCGCGCGATGCCTAGCCCGTGGTAGTCCTCCTCGACGACGAAGGCGACTTCGGCGGCATCCTCGCCGTCGCGGATGTAGGTGCCGGAGGCGATGATGATCTCGCGCCCGTCGCGCTGCGCCGTGCCGAACAGGACCACCCGCGTGCGGAAATCCATCTCGCGAAAGCGCTGCAGCTCCGCGGCCGAGAGTTCCTTCTTCGCGCTGAAGAAGCGCAGATACACCGACGCCGGATCGAGTTCGTGAAAGGCCTCGACCAGTCGGTCAGTGTCGTCCGGACGGGCCGAGCGAATGCAGATTTCGACGCCGTTGCGCAGCGTCTCCGTGACCCGGTAATTGCGTGCATCGGTCATGCCTCGATTCTCCTGGAGCAAAGAGCGCGACGGCCCCAAGGGGAGGCATCGCCGCGGTTTCAGCACGGATTCTAGTGCAGTGCTGCGCGCTTGCAAGGCCTTGGCATGCCGACGTGGCCGTGCTGCGCTTTGCCGACACCGCGGCACGCCAGGGCGGGTTGTCGTCCGACGCCTATCAGGCGCTGATTCCCTTGCGCGAAGGGGCTGCGGAGCGGGTGCTCACCGCCTGCGAAACCTCAAGACAGTCGCCGGCACTGGCCCTTCAGCGCAACCGCAGGATGCGCACCGCCCCCGTCAGCACCACCGCCGCGATCAGCAGACCGATGATCCAGTCCGGCCACGGCGTCCCCAGCCAGGCTACCAGCGCGCCGGCGCCGATCACGCCCAGGTTCGCGATCACGTCATTGGCCGAGAAGATGTAGCTCGCCTTCATATGCACCCCGCCCTCGCGATGGCGGACGATCAGCATCAGGCAGGCGATGTTGGCGGCGAGCGCGAGCAGCGCGATGCCCATCATGCCCACCGGCTCGGGCATCGCGCCGGAGACGATGCGGCGCACCACCTCGGCGAGCGCGGCGAGCGCCAGCACCATCTGCAGCACGCCCGCCAGCCGCGCCGCGGCGAGCTTGTGGCGCGCCGCGCGCCCCACCGCGTAGAGCGCGACGCCATACACTGCGGCATCGGCGAACATGTCCATGGCGTCGGC
>JBEOKH010000417.1:0-1819 GCA_040275625.1 Thauera sp.
TCATCTGGAGCAGATGGGGTTCGCTGATCTCGTAGGTCGGCCCGATGACGCCCAGGTCCATGGCCCGTGCGCCAGTCGCGCCCAGCATCAGACCGAGCACCAGGGGAGCGGACACGATGCAGCGTTTCATCGCGCCACCCCGGCGGGGCAGCGGATCTGTCCGGCGAGTTGTTCGCGGGCGGCGGTATCGCGCAGGTGGCTGGCGCGGATCAGTCCCATCAGCACCGGATCGCCGTCACCGTCCGACATCGCTTGGCGCAACTCGGTCGCGGTGAGTGCCCGGCCACAGCGCCGCTCGAAAGCGGCGAGATAGTCTTTGGTCCCCGCCTCGGCGGCGGGGGCGATTTGCCGCAGGAGGCCGAGATAGTCGGCCAGCGGCATGTCATTGATCCCTGGCGTCGTCGGCGTTCCGTGGATCGGCCCGCGGGCCGGACTGGACTGGCCCCGGGCGGCCGGCTGGGTCAAGAGGCCGAGCAGCGCGAGGAGGAGAAGGGCCTTGGTCATGGCGCGCCTTTCAGTACAGCGGAACCACGACACCGACCACCTGCTCGGCCCGTACCAGGCCGCTGTCCTGGTAGCGCGAGTCGAAGGAGTCGGGGCTGGTGCCCTGCACGTAGTAGTGCCCGGGCGGGATGACGGTGGGCGTGATGGGGTCCAGCGGACTATGGTCGTAGGCCTGCAGCTTGGCCACGCCGACCTCCTCGCCGTTGATCGCCACGTGCCGACCGGCGACGGTCACGGCATCGCCCGGCAAGCCCCGCACGATCTTGAAGAAGGGCTGGCCGCGCAGCCCCGGGTAACGCGCCTGCGCTTCCCCAGCAAACGAAAACACGATGAAGTCGCCGCGCCGCAGGGGGTGGGGTCCAGTAGTCAGCCAGGCAATGCGATACGGCAGGCTCGGCGTCAAGTTGAAGAGCAGGGGCAGCCGCGGCGTCGCATCGATGAAGAGCCGGATATAAGCCAAGCCCCAGATCGCCAAGATCGGCAGGTAGATGTACCAGCGCCGGCGCACGTGACGCAGGAAATCGGCAAAATGCTGGCGGACTCGCCGCCCTCTGCTGGGATTCGACGCGGCACGCGGCAGCGCCTGTTGGACCGGTTCTGGGTTCATGGCGCTGCCACCTTTCTGCGCAGATGCGCCGTCAGGTCGATGGTATTCGGCGTCGCTCCGGCCACGGCGGTCTTGAGGACCACCAGGCAGCCGCACTCCCGCGGCAACTCATCGAGGGCGAGCGGCAGGCGCTGGGCGAAGGCTCGCGCCATGAGCAGCGCTTGCTGTCGGTCTTCCTCCGAACTTGCCTTGGTGAGCATCTGGGTGAACTCGGCTTCCTTGGCGCGGTACACCTCGGCCACATCGACCACGCCGATGACCACGGCCGGCCGTAGCACCAGGCGGTCGTAGGCCGTGAGCGCGGCGGCCACCACGAACAGGGTGACCAGGCCCTGGGCCAGCCATTGGGGAACGGTGGTCTTCATACCGCGTGCCCCCGGCGGCGCAGCAGTTCGCTGATCGCCTCGTCGATGGACAGTCCCTGGGCGCGTAATTCGTCGATCGGCGCGTTGTCTTCCAACTTGTTGGAGAAGAGCAGGTGGGTGGCCGGATCGAGGATGTTGCGGGCGACGCCTTCGCCCACCGGGGAGGAGATGTACACCTCGGAGAAGACGCCAGCCTCGGTGCGCAGCGAGTTCAACAGCCGCTTCTTTGGTTCGTCCATGGTGAGCCGGCCCTTGCGGTCGAGCATTTCGATGGATTCCGGCTTCTGGCGCAGCAGGAAGACCCAGTCCGAGCAGTTGAAGGCCGCTTCCATCTGCGCCGAGC
>JBEOKH010000418.1:0-9058 GCA_040275625.1 Thauera sp.
CAGGTCCTGCCGGATCGCGCCGTCATCCATCATGATCCGGCGGCGGGCACGTTCGCCCATTGCCGGGTCGTGGGTGACGACGATCAGCGTGGTGCCGGCGGCGTTGAGCGCTTCGAGCAGGGCGGTGACCTCGTGCCCGGTGGCACGGTCGAGGTTGCCGGTGGGTTCGTCGGCGAGCAGCATCGCCGGGCGCATGATGGTGGCGCGCGCGATCGCCACGCGCTGGCGCTGGCCGCCGGAGAGCTCCTCCGGGCGGTGTCCGGCGCGCTCTTCGAGGCCGAAGTCCTTCAGCGCCTGCGCCACCCGTGGCGCGCGTTCGGCCGCCGGCACGCCGGCGAGCATCAGCGGCAGGCCGATGTTCTCGGCCGCGGTGAGGCGCGGCACGAGGTGGAAGCTCTGGAACACGAAGCCGATGCGCGCGCGCCGAACCTCGGCCTGCTCGTCGGCGGAGAGCGTGGTGACGTCACGGTCTTCGAGCCGGTAGTGGCCGCTGTTGGGGCGGTCGAGCAGGCCGAGCAGGTTGAGCAGGGTGGATTTGCCCGAGCCGGACGGGCCCATCACCGCGACGTATTCACCGGCTTCGATGCGCAGCGTGATCTCGCGTAGCGCGTGCACTGCGCTATCGCCAAGCTTGAAGACGCGGTCGATGTCGTCGAGTTCGATCTGGGCCATGGTTTGTTTCTGGATCGGGCTACAGGCCTGCGCGTTTCGAGGGCGGGTTCAAACCTTCTCTGCTTTGCGGCTCGCTGTGGCGGACGCGCACGGGATGTTCCTTCCGGGGCTGCGGAACTCGCTGCGCTCGGACAGTCCTCGCCCCTTCAGGAATACCCCGCGCGTCACCGGCGGATCGTAGCTCCGATGCCGTCAAGCGCCTCTACCGCATCCCTGAAGATTGAACGACCACCTTCGCTCCAGCGAGCACCCCCTCCCGCTCCAGTGACGTCACCACCCGTTCCCCCTCCGCCAATCCCGACACCACCTCGGTGAACTCCCAGTTCGCCACCCCGGTCTCCAGTGTCCGCTCGACCAGCGTGTCGCCTTCCACCGCCAGCACCTTGGCACCCTCGCGCAAGGCGCCGGTCGGGATGCGCAGCACCTCCGAACGCGTCGCCAGCACGATCTCGACGTCCGTGCTGTAGCCCACCAGCATCCCGCGCGCTTCGTCGGGACGCACGAAGTCCACATCCACCGCGACCGTGCGCGCCTGCTTCTCGACCGCGGTGATGTAGGGCGCGACGCGGCGCACGCGGCCCTCAAACACGCGGTCCGGGATGGCCTCGAGGGTGATCCGCACCGGCTGGCCGGGCTGGATCTTCGGGGCGTCGATCTCGTCCATCGGCGCCTTCACGTAAAGGCAGGCGTCGTCGATGAGGTCGATCGCCGGCGGCATCGGCACGCCGGGCGGGGAGGGGGTGGCGTACTCGCCAAGTTCGCCGCTGATGTTCGCCACCGTACCGGCGAAGGGCGCGACCAGCACCAGGCGCTGGCGATCGGTCTCGGTGGCGGTGACCTGGGCTTCGGCGGTGGCAATGTCGGCCTGTGCGATGTCGCAGGCGGCGCGGCGCGCGCGCGCATCGCTGCGGGCCCTTTCCTCGGCGCTGGCGGAGACGAAGCCGCGTTTGACCAGTTGTGCCTGGCGTGCGGCCTCGCGCTCGGCATTGGCGGCCACCGTGCACGCCTCCTGCACGCGCTGGCGCGCGCTGGCGAGCTGGGCGCGGGCGACTGCGGTGCGCGCGTCGAGGTCGCCGTGCCACAGCCGCATCAGCACCTGTCCGGCCTCGACGCGGTCGCCTTCCTCAACCCCCAGCCACTCGATCCGCCCGCCCGCGATGGTCGCCATCTTCGCGCGCTGGCAGGCCTCGACCTCGCCGGCGCGGGTGTTGGTCAGCGTCGCCTCGACGGTGCCGCGGGCCACCTCGTGCACCGCCACCTCGACCGGCTCGGGGCGGGTCATCCACCAGATCCCCGCGCCCACCAGTGCGGAGAGGAGGGTGAGAAGAAGGAGGCGGCGCAGCGTTCTCATGGAGAGAGGGGAAATTCAGAGGTCGTCGAAGAAGTCGGTGTCGAGACGTTTCAGCTCGATCCTGTGCTTCACCGACACGCCAACGTTGTGTTCGACCGCGAGCCGGGCGAGCTCCTCACCATCGATCAGGACCAGCCGGAGGTGGGGCAATTCGACCGCGCGCCTCGCGTCGTGCGTGAATCGACTGGTGGTGACGAAGACGCCGCGATTCGCTCCGTGCTTTGCGAGGGCGCCGAGGAATCCGTTGATGTCCGGGCCGCCCACGGGCGCATCCGCCCAACGTTTCGCCTGCAGGTAGATCCGGTCGAGCTTGAGCCGGTCTTCGTAGATCACGCCGTCGATACCACCGTCACCGGAGCGTCCGGTGACTTCGCCGACGCCGTAACCCATTGCGGCCAGCAGGCGCACGACGAAATGCTCGAAGCTTGCCGGGTTGATCGACCGAAGCTGCGTGAGGACTTCCTGCTCGAGTGATTCCTGGATTTCTGCCAGCGTCTCGTCGATTTGCTCTTCCGGGGTCAAGGTTTCGTCGGGTCTCGCCTCGGTCGCTGAGTCCGTCGCGTCGGGGGGCATGACGACCTTCCAGGTCCCCATCCCCCGTGCCTCGAAGTATTTCCGATCGAGTTGGCGTGGGAGCCCAGGGAGTTCATTGCGGCCATTCTCCGAGATCCGGAACAAGCCACGACCGCAGCTCTCGATGAGCCCTGTCTTGTTGAGATCACTTTTCGCCCAGCCGACTCGGTTCAGGTATCGCGGATAGCCACTGGGGAGGGTTTCCGCGAGATCTTCGTCGGTAAGGTCCAGGCGTTCTGCAAGCTCTTGCGATGCTTCACGGAGATTTCTTGGGCGTCCGTCAGCGACGAGGTCGAGCAGGGGCCGAATCAGTTCGTGGTATTTCGGGACGGTCATGCGCTGCTTGCCTCGCGTTCAGGCGAAGTCGGCGTTGTGTTTGGCGTCGCGGGATTCGCGCGCTCTGGATGCGCACGCGGAAATCCTCCCGGGCCTGCGGAACTGGCAGTGCTCGGACAGCCCTCACCCCTCCAGGAACCGCTTCGACTCCCCGACCCGCAGGAGAGACGCGGGTTAGAGCCGGTTCGCGGCCGATGACACCGTTTAGCGGTAGCCGAGGATGTGTGGGGTATTCCTGGCGCAGGCGAGGACTGTCCGAGCCCGAAGGGCGAGTTCCGCAGCCTGCAGAAGGAATACCCCGCGCAGCCTCGGCGGGTTGCATCCACTTGACGTGCAGGTTCTTGGTCAGTGCGCGGGGTGCTGGACAATTGCGTCCGACTGGCTTCCCCGCGGGCCTGCGAACCGAACACGATCACGCGGCTGCCGGGCGGCAGGCGGCCGCGCAGGCAGGCGAGCGAAGCGGCGATCGGGTCGGTCACGCTGTTGGTCAGCGTCATGCCTGCGCTCCTGTCACCGGGGACTTACTTCCCGCCCTTGGCCCACGAATCCTTCAGCGTGACCGTGCGGTTGAACACCGGCGCGCCGGGCTTCGAGTCCACTCGGTCGGCGACGAAGTAGCCGTGGCGCTCGAACTGGAAGTGCTCCTCGGGCTGGGCATCCTTGAGCGCCGGCTCCAGATACGCGGTGATGATGCGCTTGCTGTCCGGGTTGATGTCGGTGAGGAAGTCGCGCTCGGCATCCGGCGCATCGCCCTCGCGGCGCTGGCCCGGATGGGGGTGGGCGAAGAGGCGGTCGTAGATGCGCACCTCGGTTTCAAAGCCATGGGCCACCGACACCCAGTGCAGGTTGCCCTTGACCTTGTAGCTGTCGGCGCCGGGGGTGCCGGATTTCGAATCGGGCATGTACTCGGCGAGCACCGCGGTGACGTTGCCCGCGGCGTCCTTCTCGCAGCCGGTGCATTTGACGACGAAGCCGTAGCGCAGGCGCACCATGTTGCCCGGGTAGAGGCGGTGGAAGCCCTTGGCCGGCGCCTCCATGAAGTCCTCGCGCTCGATCCACAGCGCTCGCGAAAACGGCATGTCGCGCTTGCCGAGCTCGGGCTTCAAGGGATGGTTGGGCGCCTGGCACAGCTCGGAGGCGCCTTCAGCGTAGTTCGTGATGACCAGCTTCAAGGGGTCGAGCACGGCCACGCGACGCTCGGCCGCCTCGTTGAGGTCGTCGCGCATGCATTCTTCGAGCACGCTCATGTCGATCCACGAGTCGGCCTTGGACACGCCGATGCGCTCGGCAAAGCGGCGGAAGCCGGCGGCGGTGAAGCCGCGGCGGCGGGCGCCGACGAGTGTCGGCAGGCGCGGGTCGTCCCAGCCGGCGACGTGGCCTTCGTTCACGAGCTGGATCAGCTTGCGCTTCGAGAGCACGACATAGGTGAGGTTGAGGCGGGCGAACTCGATCTGCTGCGGCAGCGGGCGCGGGAAGTGACCTTCGGTGGCGAGCGCATCGAGCAGCCAGTCGTAGAACGGGCGCTGGTCCTCGAACTCGAGCGTGCACACCGAGTGGGTGATGTGCTCGATCGCGTCCTCGATCGGGTGGGCGAAGGTGTACATCGGATAGATGTGCCAGGCGTCGCCGGTGCGATGGTGGGTGGCGTGGCGGATGCGGTAGATCGCCGGGTCACGCAGGTTGATGTTGGGGCTCGCCATGTCGACCCTGGCGCGCAGGATGTGCGTGCCCTCGGCGAACTCGCCGGCGCGCATGCGCGCGAAGAGGTCGAGGTTGTCCTCGACGCTGCGCTCGCGATAGGGGCTGTTCTTGCCCACCTCGGTCAGCGTGCCGCGGTTGGCGCGCATCTCCTCGGCCGACTGCGAATCGACGTAGGCCTTGCCGGCCTTGATCAGGCTGATGGCGCAGGCGTACATCTTGTCGAAGTAGTCGGAGGCGAAATACAGGTGCTCGCCCCACTCGAAGCCGAGCCACTTCACCGCCTCGATGATGGCGTCGACGTATTCCTGCTCTTCCTTCTCGGGGTTGGTGTCGTCGAAGCGCATGTGGCAGACGCCGCCGTAGGCTTCGGCGAGGCCGAAGTTCAGGCAGATCGACTTGGCGTGACCGTAGTGCAGGTAGCCGTTGGGCTCGGGCGGGAAGCGCGTCTCGACGCGCCCCGCCCATTTCGCCGTGCGGAGGTCCTCGTCGATGATGTTGCGGATGAAGTTGGAGGCGACGGGGGGGGCGGCTGCGGGGGCAGAGGGGATCTTTTCGGGTTTCATCGGGGGTGCGGAGTGGTGCGGATTCGGGTTGAGCGGGCAAGTGGCCGCCGAGCGGTATCGCGCGATTGTAGCCGATCGGCCGTGCGCGGCCCGGATGTGGGGGAGGGGGTAGAATCGGCAGCCTGAGCACTCGATGATGAACCTCATGACCACCGGGGAGCACGAACGATGAATCTCACCGCATTCGCAGCGGTCGGTGCGGGCGCGGCCTGCGGGGCCTGGCTGCGCTGGGGGCTGGGGGTGTGGCTGAACCCGGTGTTCGCGCTGGTGCCGCTGGGGACGCTGGCGGCGAACCTGCTCGGCGGCTTCCTGATGGGGGTGGCGCTGGCTGCGGTGCAGGGCTGGCCGACGCTGTCGCCGGCGTTCAAGCTGCTGCTGACCACCGGCCTGCTCGGCGGGTTGACGACCTTCTCGAGCTTTTCTGCCGAGGCCTTTCACCTGCTGCAGCGCGGCGCGTTCGGCTGGCTGGGTGCCCACCTGGCCGTGCATGTGGCTGGTTCGGTAGTGATGACCTGGGCCGGTTTCACGCTGTTCAATGCGCTGCGGGCTTGAATCGGGACGCATGGCGGACTGGGGTGTCATGTCCTGTTGCACTCCGATCGGCTAAAGTTGAGGCGCTGGACGTTCATAATTGTCCTGGATTCGCAGACCCGCAACGCAATGGAGGCAAAAATATGAAAAAAGTCATCGTCACCCTTTCCGCAATCTCGCTCGCGATGGCCGGCCTGAGTGGCTGCGCCAACATGAGCGAAACTCAGCGTGACACCGGCACCGGCGCTGCGATCGGGGCCGTGGCCGGTGGCCTGATCGGTGCCGCCACCGCGGGCGGCAACAAGGGCAAGAGCGCCGCCACCGGTGCGGCGATCGGCGCTGCGATCGGGGCGGGCGGTGGCTACCTGTGGTCGCAGAACATGCAGAAGCAACGGGCCGAGATGGAACAGGCCACTGCGGGCACCGGCATCGGCATCAGCCAGACCACCGACAACCAGCTCAAGGTCGACATCCCGGCGGATGTTTCCTTCGACGTCGGCCGCTACGCGATCAAGCCGAACATGCGCCCGGTGCTCGACCGTCTCGCCTCCACGCTGAACCAGCACCCGGTGACCACGGTGACCATCATCGGCCACACCGACAGCACTGGTTCGGACGCGGTGAACGATCCGCTTTCGGTCAACCGCGCCGCAGCCACCCGCGATTACCTGGTGCAGCGTGGCGTGTCCGCTCAGCGTGTTGTGGTCGACGGCCGTGGCGCACGCCAGCCGGTCGCCGACAACTCGACCTCCGCCGGACGCGCGATGAACCGTCGTGTGGAAATCTTCATCGCCGAGCCGGCGCAGCGCTGACAGCGGACCGGGGCCGGGCGAGGGCGCGCGGCCAAGATTCGCACCGGGCTTGTTCGACCGCTGCGTTCGCGCCTTCCGGCGCTCCTACAGTTCGCGCCTTCCGGCGCTCCTGCAGAGGTGTCGTTCGCGCTTGTAGGAGCGGCGGAAGCCGCGAACACGGCGGTCCGGTGGTGGGCGCGTTCGGTGATTCTCCGCGCTGCCTTCGCGCCTTCCGGCGCTCCTGCTGGGTGTTGTTCGCGCTTGCGGTTCAGCGTCCGGCAGCCGGCAGCGGCGCGAGCAGGGCCGCGATGTCGGCCTCGCCGAACTTGGCAAGCGCGTCGGCGTCTTCCGACAGCACGCTCTCGGCCAGCGCCGCCTTCTTCTCCTGCAGGGCGAGGATCTTCTCCTCGATGCTGCCGGCGCACACCAGCTTGAACACGAACACTGGTTTGTCCTGGCCGATGCGGTGGGCGCGGTCGGTGGCCTGGTTCTCGGCTGCCGGGTTCCACCACGGGTCGTAGTGGATCACGGTGTCGGCCGCGGTGAGGTTGAGGCCGACCCCGCCGGCCTTGAGGCTGATCAGGAACACCGGCACCCGGCCCTTCTGGAAATCCTCCACCGGCACGCGGCGGTCGCGCGTGTCGCCGGTCAGCGCCACCCAGCCGATCTTCGCGCGGTCGAGCTCGGCGGCGATCAGGCTCAGCATGGTGGTGAATTGCGAGAACACCAGGATGCGCCGGCCCTCGTCGATCAGCTCGGGCAGCATGTCCATCAGCAGGTCGAGCTTGGCGCGCTCCTTCACGCGCGCCGCGGCGGGCGACTTCAGCAGGCGTGGGTCACAGCACACCTGGCGCAGCTTGAGCAGCGCGTCGAGGATCACGATCTGGCTGCGCGCGAAGCCCTTGCCGGCGATCTCGGCGCGCACCTTCTCGTCCATCGCCGCGCGCACCGTCTCGTAGAGATCGCGCTGGCCGCCTTCGAGCCCGACGCTGCGCACGATGATGGTCTTGGGCGGCAGTTCGGTGGCGACGTCTTCCTTGCGTCGGCGCAGGATGAAGGGGCGCAGGCGCGCGGCGAGCAGGTCGCGGCGTACCGTGTCACCGTGTTTTTCGATCGGCGTGCGCCAGGTGGCGGTGAACTGCTTATGGGTGCCGAGGAATCCGGGGAGCAGAAAGTCGAACTGCGCCCACAGCTCGCCGAGGTGGTTCTCAAGCGGCGTACCGGTGAGGCCCAGCCGATGGCGGGCCTTGATCTGGCGGATCACCTGCGCCCCCTTGCTGGCGGCGTTCTTCACCGTCTGCGCCTCGTCGAGGATCAGGAGGCTCCATGCGCGCGCCTGCAGCGCCTCGGCGTCGCGCCAGAGCAGCGGGTAGGTGGTGAGGGCGACATCCACCCTCTCGGCGCCGGCGTCGAGTTCTTCGAAGCGGGCATGACGGTCGGCGCCGTGCAGGTTGAGGACCTTGAGGTCGGGGGCGAAGCGCTCGGCCTCGGCCTGCCAGTTGAAGACCAGCGAGGTCGGCAGCACGACCAGCGCCGGCAGGTCGAGGCGGCCGGCGTGCTTTTCGGTGAGCAGGTGGGCGAGCGCCTGCGCGGTCTTGCCCAGGCCCATGTCGTCGGCGAGGATGCCGGCGAGGCCGTGGCGTACCAGATGCTGCAGCCAGGCCAGGCCTTCGAGCTGGTAGGGACGCAACTCGGCGCCAAAGCCCGCGGGCGCGGGGACCGCCTGGATGCCCTCGGCGTCGCGCAGGCGCGCGGCGATCTCGGCGATGCGGGCGCTGCCGCGTCCCGGGAGATCGAGGTCGGCCAGCCGCGGGGCGTCGAGTGCGGACACGCGCAGGGCCCCGTCGGGGCGGTCGAACAGGTCGACCAGCGCGCGCACCAGCGGCTTTACGCGCGCGGCGCTGATGCGCAGGCGGCCGAGGGTTTCGTCCTCGAGGATCAGCGCCTCGTTGTCGGCGATGTCGTCGAGCCGACCCGACAGCCAGCGCGAATCCTGCGCGAACAGGCCGGCAAGCAGCGGCGCGAGCGGAATCCCCTTGCCGTCGATCTCGATGCCCGGTGACAGGCCGAGCCAGCCGTCTTCCTGTTCGTCGATGTCGAGGAAGAGTTCGTCGATGTCGATGGCGTGGTGGCGGAAGTCGCTGGGAAACTCCACCGCCCAGCCCTCCGCGCGCAGCGCGGGCACGGTCTCGGCCATGAAGGGGGGCCACGCGTCCTCGCTCGCCAGTCCGAGTGCGTCGGGCGGCAGGGTGCCGAAGCTCGTCTGCACCGCGCCCGGCGGGATGCGGGCGAAGCCGGCGGCGGCGAGCTTCTGCGTGGCTGCGCGCTCGGCGGCCTCGTCGCGGGTCAGGCGCGCGCTGCGGCCGTCGGGCAGGGGGTGGAAGAGGCGACCGTCGCCGGCGTCGAGGGTCACCGGTCCGTAGCGGAAGGCCAGCACGGCGAAGTCGAACGCGTAGGTGCCGTAGGCCGCATAGTTGCGGAAGCGGGCGTGGTACGCCGGACGGGTGTCCAGGCGCAGCACGGGCACTGGCGTGCCGCCG
>JBEOKH010000419.1:0-4110 GCA_040275625.1 Thauera sp.
CTTGTCGGCCGCCGCCGCGGCCCGCAGCGCCCGCGGTCGCGAGTGGAAACCTGGGGGTGGTGCTGTGCTACAGCGCGTTCGGCTTCGGCTACATCATTCCCGCGACCTTCCTGCCCACGATGGCCCGGCAACTGGTGTCCGACCCGCTCGTGTTCGGGCTCACCTGGCCCATCTTCGGCACGGCGGCGGCGCTGTCGGTGGCCTTCGCCGCGCACCGGCTGCACGGCTGGTCGCGCCGCAAGGTGTGGGCGATCGCGCAGGGGGTGATGGCGCTGGGCACCGTGCTCCCGCTGCTGCAGCCGGCCTTGTGGGTGCTGGCGGCCTCGGCCGTCCTGGTCGGCGGGACCTTCATGGTCACCACGATGGCGGGCCTTCAACTCGCGCGCGAGCGCATGCCCGCCAACCCGACGCCGCTGCTGGCGCGCATGACCACCGGCTTCGCCGCCGGACAGATCGCCGGTCCGCTGCTCGTGCGCCTCATCGGCGACACGCGCATTTTCGGCTGGGACGCACTGAGCCTGGCCAGTGCGGCAGCCGGCCTGCTGCTGGCGATCACGTCCATCTGGCTCTGGCGCGAAGGCAGCGGATCGGCGTCGAACGCGCGGTCATCGTAGGGCGCACGAGACCCGCGCCATGCGCTGTGGGAGCCGGCTTGCCCGCGAACGAGCACCGATACCGAGCCTTTTCGTGGGCAAGCCCGCTCCCGCAAGCCAGCCCATCCGTTCAAGCGATCGCCCTCTGCCCCGCCATCGGCAGCAAACCGGCCTGTGGTCTATGGTTCGGGTAAGAGTTGTTCCGCCGCCACCGGCGGAGGCTCGAACTGCCCGGGAGCCAAGATGGACAGGCATTCTCGTCGCTTGCCGGTATTCCTGAATCTGGCGCAGATCCGCTTTCCGATCGGCGCGATCGCGTCGATCGCGCACCGCGTGGCGGGGGTGCTGCTGTTCATCGCGCTGCCCGTCGTTGCCCTGATGCTCGACGCCTCGCTGCGCACCGAGGCGGGTTTCGCGGCGGTGCGAGATCTGTTTTCGTCGCCCTTGTGGGTCGTGACGGCAGCCGTGCTGTTGTGGGCGCTCGTGCATCACGTGCTGGCCGGGGTTCGCCACCTGCTGATGGACGTCGGCGTGGGCAGCGAGCTTGCCCGAGCACGTGCCAGCGCACGCCTGGTCCTGGTCGCCGCACCCGCGCTCGCCCTGCTGTTGCTCGTCTGGGGGCTGACATGAGGCTGTTCGACGGACAGCGGGCATGGGTGGTGCAGCGCATCAGCGCCTTGCTGCTGCTGGTGCTGATCGTGTTCGGCGTGCTCGCGCTGCCCTTTGCGTCGCCGCTGGATTTCTCCGGGTGGCGCGCCTTCGCCGGCGGCGTGCTGGGCGGGCCGCTGATCGCGCTGCTGTTCGGCGCCTTGTGCGCGCACGCCTGGGTCGGCATGCGCGACATCGTGCTCGACTACATCCAGCCGCGCGGACTGCGGCTGGCGGTGCTGAGCCTGATCGCGGTCGTGCTGCTCGGCGTGCTGGTGCGCGTGCTGCTGAGCCTGGCCACGGTGGCGCTGGCCGCCTGAGCGGCGAAGGGACGGACATGAAACTGAGCATCTATCGCTACGACCCGGAGCGCGGCGATCCGCCGCGAATGCAGGCCTACGAGGTGCAGCCGGAGGCGGGTGACAAGAAGCTGCTCGACCTGCTGATGCGGCTCCGCGTGCAGGACGACAGCCTGTCGTTCCGGCGCTCGTGCCGCGAGGGCGTGTGCGGCTCGGACGCGATGAACATCAACGGCCGCAACGGCCTCGCCTGCCTGACCGCGCTCGACGGGCTGAAGGAGCCGATCGTGCTGCGCCCGCTGCCCGGCTTCCCGGTGATCCGCGACCTGATCGTGGACATGACTCAGTTCTTCGCCCACTACCACTCGATCCAGCCCTGGCTGATGAACGACGAGCCCCTGCCCGAGCGTGAACGGCTGCAGAGCCCGACCGAGCGCGAGCGCCTGAACGGGCTGTACGAATGCATCCTGTGCGCCTGCTGCAGTGCGTTCTGCCCGTCCTACTGGTGGAATCCGGACAAGTTCATCGGGCCGTCGGGCCTGTTGCAGGCCTACCGCTTCATCGCCGACAGCCGCGACACCGCCACCGCCGAGCGCCTCGACTTTCTCGACGACGTCTATCGCCTCTACCGCTGCCGCACGATCATGAACTGCACCGAGGTCTGCCCGAAAGGCCTGAGCCCCTCGCACGCGATCGAGCGCATCCGCCTGGCGCTGCTGCGGCGTTCGTCCTGAGATAGCGGGCCCGGCTGCGTTCCCTTTACTGTGTGCGCGAACGAAAGTGCGCGCTGCAGCCTTCGAGTTCGAGCAGGTGGGGCAGCAACTCGGAGTGCTGGTGTACGTGGAACACGAAACGCGGCACGTCCCGCCCGGTCGCCTGGGCCATGAAGGGTTCGCCCCAGAAGCTGAGCAGGGCCTCGCAAGCGCCGCTGTGCTGGCTGTCCGCGAGGATGAAGGAGAGCGTGCGCTCCAGCTTGCACCAGCGCGGCGGGCGGACACGCGCATGACCGGCGCAGGCGGCGATCTGGGGCGCGATCGTGCTGTCCCACAGCTCGCGCTGGCTTTCATCGAGCACGAACTGGATCGACCCGACCGCCGGGTTGTCGATGGCCGGCCGCAGCAGGGCATCGAAGAGCGCGGGGGTGCGGTACATCGACAGGCACACGTTGAACCAGATCGAGTCTCCGCTCATCGCCAGCAGGAAGCGGTGATACGCAGTCTGCAACTGGCGCGGGCCGATCAGGGCCAGGCCCGGACGCTCGAGTGCGGCGTGCAGGCTGTCGATCGTGTGTCCCATGCGCTCGACGTGCTCGGCGGTCAGCTCGTTGTTACGGCTGTGGCGCATGAAATTGATGAACAGCAGGCCCACGAGCGCCAGCAGGATCGGAAGCACGACCGTCTCATCGACGATGTGCAGCAGGTGCAGGACGATGGCCACGAAGGCGGCGGCGATGCCGGCGATCGCGTCCCACTCCCAGCTCATGGCCTGACGGATCTTCATCGCTTGCCCTCCACCATTTTTCCAACATGGCACAGCCCCCCGAAAGGGCTTGGCGCCGGCCTTGGATTCGGTTCAGCGCAAGCGTGAAGCGATTCGATCCGGCTGGCGCCACTCGCGAACCCGCCGTGGGCCCTTGCCTGCGGTATCGTCATTTCGCCCCTGCGACCTGGCGCAGGATCGTGACCGGAAAGGGGTGACCCCCGGGCGGTTCCAGGCCGAGCACGTCGTGCAGGCGTGCGTCGCTGCCGATGAGGTCGGCAAGCGAAACGCGGTCGAGCGCGGCCAGAAAGGCCTGCAGGGCAGCGTCCAGCGCACTCTTGAGCCGGCAGGCCGGATCCAGCAGGCAGCGCGATTGTGTTCCGAAGCACTCGGCGAGTTCGAGGCTGGGTTCCACCTGACGGACCACGTCACCGACACCGATCTCGGCCGTGGCACGTGCCAGCGTCAAACCTCCGCCCTTGCCACGCGCGCCGTCGACGAAGCCCTTCGCCACCAGTTCGGTGACGATCTTCATGAGATGGCTGCGCGAGATGTCGAAGCGCTCGGCGACTTCCTTGATGGTGACCCGCCGCTCGGGGATCGCCCCGAGGTACATGAGGACCCGAAGCGCGTAATCGGTGTGCTGTGTGATGTTCATCGCCTGAGTGTGCAAGAGAGTGACTGCCAACTGCATGCTAACAGTAATAGAGTCATATTAGTTGACTCTTTTAAAGAGGAGTTTAATATTCTTCTTCATGGAGTCACAGCAAGGATCCACCATGAAACGCCACACCCGTCTCGCCCAGTTGTCCCGTGAGCATCACACCGCGCTGCGCCTCGGCAGGCATCTGCTTGCAGGCGGCGCGCGGGCCGGGGTCGACGCCGAACTTCCCGGCATCGACGCCCATTTCGCCGAGGAAAAGCGCAACCTGCTGCCGCTGCTCGAGACCCTGTTCGAGGAGATACGGCCGTGACCCACGTCGTCACCGAGGCGTGCATCCGCTGCAAACACACGGATTGCGTGAGCATGTGTCCCGTCGATGCCTTCCGCGAGGGCCCGAACTTCCTGGTGATCGATCCGGAGGAGTGCA
>JBEOKH010000420.1:0-2039 GCA_040275625.1 Thauera sp.
ACGGGAGCGCATGCTGGGGATCAGATCAATATGCTAGGCGAGTGCGGAGGCCCTGTCGGCGATCCTTATCCTGCTGTTGCTAGTGCTAGTGCTGGTGCTGGTGCTGAGGCGCCTGCGCGGTCGGGCGGTGCCGGCATGAGCCCGCGCGCGCTCACCTTCGCCCTGGGGGCGACGATCATCGTCGTCGCCAACGCCTCCGCGCTCGACGGCGTCGCCTGGAACCGCAGCGGCGAGGCCGGGAGCCGGCTGGCGCTCTCGCCGCGCGAACTGGCGGGGCCGGCCGAATGGGGCGCAAGCCGCGAGGACAGCAGCCTCGCCCTCGCGCTGAACTGGCGCTTGCCACCTACCAAGCTCGAGCGCGAGGAGCACGACAACAGCCGTCTGTTCGCGATCGACGTCGGTACCGATGTGGGTGCGCTGCGGGGGCAATACCCCGAGCGCAGCCGCTACCTGATCCTCGCCGCCAGTCTGCAGATGGATCTGCACCATGGCCGGGAGCGCACCGGTGATCAGCGGGGTACTGAACACCCTGGGCGCCCACCGCATCCATGTGCCGCATGCACTGCGCGGGATGTTCGGGGCGACGCAGGTGCAGCCGCAGGATGTCGGCCGCAGCGTCGCGGGGACGACGCCGTTCACCGCGGTCGTCACCGTGGGGCGGCGGCTCGAGCCATGGATTGAGGGCATCTCGGTGCCGTAGAAGTGTGCTGGCGTCGCCCGCGTCGCGTGTCGGCGTTAGGTACCGTCCCCGTGGGCGTCGGGGACGCGCGGGTGCGCGACGGAAGACGCTGTCCTGCGCCATCGTCACGGAGCGCGATGGTCGGTGGATGTCTAGACTGAAGTTGAGAGAGCACTACTACCGGAGTTGCCCATGACCACAATCCTGCCCAGCACCTCCGCCCTCGCGGGCGGTTCATTCCAGCCAGCCGACACCGCGCGCCAGAACAGCGCGCCGGCGTCGCGCGTGCAGCGCCAGGAGCAGACCGCGCAGGCCGCCCAGCGCAAGGATTTCAATGTTGGCATCCTGCAGGCTTCGATGCAGGTGTCGATCCGCGCAGGGGACGAATCGCAGGCACTGCTGTTTCGCAGTGCGATCGAGGGCATCAACGAGGCGCTCGCGCCTGCGCTGGGCCCGGACGCGCTCCAGAATGTGCTCGGCCAGGACAACTCGGCCGAGGCCACCGCCGGGCGCATCCTGTCGATGTCGACCGCCTTCTTCGACGCCTATGCGGCGCAGCGCGGCGGTGACGACCCCGAGGCGGTGGCGCGCGACTTCGTCGAGCTGGTGCGCGGCGGCTTCGAGCAGGGCTTCGGCGAGGCGCGCGAGATCCTCGACGGGCTGGGGGTGTTCGGTGGCCAGCTCGAGGCGGACGCAATGAAGACGCGCGAGCTGGTGCTGCAGGGTTACGACCGCTTCCTGCTCGACCGCCTCCCCGACGCCGATCAGCAGCAGTGAGGGTGCCGTCCGGCGGCCCCACCGGCGGGCGCCTGGCGGTGCTGCACTGCACTCGCCACGCGTCCCGCTGCAGGCATGCGATGCGGCGTTGACAGTGCGGAATCGTGCGCGCTATAAAAACACGAATCCCGCAGGCCATCCCGTATTCCGTGGCGATTTCCGAGTGTTGACCGTCCACGGCTTTCGTCTCGTCGCAGTTCAAATCCGGAGGGGGTCAAGTGAATAAACAAGAGCTGGTTGCAAGCATCGCCGAGAAGGCTGGCATGACGAAGACGGACGCCGCGCGAGCGCTGGACGCGACCGTCGCGGCGGTGACCGAGGCCCTCCGCCAGAACGAGACGGTAACCCTGGTCGGCTTTGGCTCGTTCTACGTCGGTGAGCGCGCAGCGCGCACAGGACGCAATCCGCGCACCGGAAAGAACATCAAGATCAAGGCGGCCAAGGTTCCCAAATTCCGCGCTGGCAAAGGCCTCAAAGATTCAGTAAACTAGCGGACTTTGCTGCTTCGGCCCCCGCGCTGGAGTGTGCGCGGGTGCTTAGCTCAGTTGGTAGAGCGTCGCCCTTACAAGGCGAATGTCGGCGG
>JBEOKH010000421.1:0-4385 GCA_040275625.1 Thauera sp.
ACGCCGGCGGCCTGCGGCGCGGTGTCGCCGACGTGGATGGTCCACGCGCGCACTTCCTTGACGCCGGCGGTGAAGTAGGTCTGCAGGCCGAGCAGCGTGTAGCCGGCGCGGATCAGGCGGTCGAGGCCGGGCTCTTCCAGGCCCATGGTCTCGAGGAACTCCTTCTTGTCGGCGTCCTCGAGGTCGGCGATCTCGGCTTCGATCGCCGCGCACAGGGCGACCACCTCGGCGCCCTCGGCGGCGGCGTGGGCGCGCACCAGGTCCAGGTGCGGGTTGTTCTCGAAGCCGTCTTCGGCGACGTTGGCGGCGTACAGCACCGGCTTGGCGGTGATCAGGCAGAAGGGTTTGATGCTGGCCCATTCTTCCTTCGACAGGTCGAGCGCGCGCACGGCCTTGCCCTGGTCGAGCTGGGCGAAGCACTTCTCGAGCACGGCGACGAGGATCCTGGCTTCCTTGTCGCCCGAGGCGGCGGGGCGCTTGTAGCGGTTGAGCGCCTTCTCGACCGTGGCCATGTCGGCGAGCGCGAGCTCGGTGTCGATGACCTCGATGTCGCGGATCGGGTCGACGCTGCCGGAGACGTGGATCACGTTGTCGTCGGCGAAGCAGCGCACGACGTGCACGATGGCGTCGGTCTCGCGGATGTTGGCGAGGAACTGGTTGCCCAGGCCTTCACCCTTGGAGGCGCCGGCGACCAGGCCGGCGATGTCGACGAACTCGACGATGGCGGGCTGGATCTTCTGCGGCTTGACGATCTCGGACAGCGCGGCCAGGCGCGGGTCGGGCACTTCGACGATGCCGACGTTGGGCTCGATGGTGCAGAAGGGGTAGTTCTCGGCCTGGATGCCGGCCTTGGTCAGCGCGTTGAAGAGGGTCGACTTGCCGACGTTGGGCAGGCCGACGATTCCGCATTTCAGGCTCATGTGAATCCTTGATCGTTCCGGGGGCTGCGCTGCCGCTTCGGGAGCTACGGCCTTGATCCGGTGTGGAAAACCCGGGATTGTACCGTGTCGCGGGGTACGGCATCGCCCTCCGTCTTCCTGGTTTTCTGCAGGAGCGGCGGTAGCCGCGAACCTTCGGTGGTTGGGGGCGGCGTGGTTGGATGTGGCGCCGCCGCATTCGCGCCTGCCGGCGCTCCTACAGGAACCGGTGCGGCGTCGATTTACGTGTAGGAGCGGCGGCGGCCGCGAACACGGCCGTGCGGAGGCGACGGCGGTCGGTGCGGAACTGTCGTTTCGCGCCTGCCGGCGCTCCTACGGGAACCGGCGCGGCTTTGGTTTGCGTGCAGGAGCGGCGGAAGCCGCGAACCTTCGGCGGACGAGCGGCGGCGTGGGCGCCCTCATCATTCCCGTCCCGTCCCATTCCTGTCGCGGTCGGCCTACAATCGCCCGTCCTGCATTTGTCCAAAAACACACGGGAGGAGAAGGGATGGGTACCAACTGGATCGAGGCGATCGATGCGCGCGGTGCGGCGGCGCTGGCGTCGGGGGTACTGGTGCCGGTGCAGGCCGAGCAGATGGAGATGGAGGACGCGGGCATGCGCTTCATCGTGCGCTGGGTGTCCTCGCTCGCGGCCAAGGATGCGAGCAGGAACGCCGCGCCAGCGCAGCCCGATGCTGCCGGCGACGGGACGGGCAAGGTCGAAGCGGGGCAAGGCGGGGCGCTCAAGGTCGAGGCTGCCGGGGACAAGGCCGCCAAGGATGACAAGACGGTGGCGATCCCCGGCGGGCCGCGTGATCCGAACTTCAATCCCTTCCTGAATCCCGATCCGGCACTCACCGTCGGGCCGGTGGGCGATGCCCACGTGGCGATCCTGAACAAGTTTCCCTTGTGCGAGCGTCATCTGGTGCTGGCGCGGCGGGAATTCGAGGAGCAGCTGCTGCCGCTGGCGCGCAGTGATTTTTCCGCGCTCGCCGAGCTGATGGGCACGGCGGGCGGGATCGGGCTGTACAACGGCGGCACGGCCGCGGGGGCGAGCCAGCGCCACAAGCACGTGCAGTGGATGCCGGACGACGCCGGCAACGCCAGCCTGCAGCTGTTCGCGCCCGGCCTGCCGGCGGGGCTGGCGGAGCAGGGCGTGGCGATGCATCCTGCGCTGCCGATGAAGCATTGCTTCGTCCGCGTGCGCTGCGGCCGGGGCGAGGCGGTGGAGGCGTCGGCCGACAGCCTGCATGCTGGCTTCGGGCGTGCCTGCGCGGTGCTCGGGCTGCAGGCGGGCGAGGGCGGTCTGCTGCCGCCCTTCAACCTGCTCGCAGGCGAGGGCTGGCTGCTGGCGATTCCGCGCAGCCGGGAACACTTCGAGGGAATTTCGATGAGCGCGGTGTGCTTTGGCGGCACGCTATACACCCGGCATCGCGAGCAGATCGATGCCATCGGCGCGGTCGGGCCGCTGCGCGCGCTGGCGGCAGTCGGGTACTGAGCGCGCTCAGGTGCCGGAGCCGTCCGCAGCGGGCGGCTCGACGGCCTTCAGCGGTTTCGGCGGTTGCGGAGGCTTGGGCGGTGCGGGGCGGGCGTTGAGCCGGGTCGCCGCGGCCTCGAGTTCGCCCTTCGCGATCTGGGCCCACACCGCGAGCGCCTTGTCGATGGACTCGTCGATCAGTTGCTGTTCGTCCCGGCGCGCGGGCTTGAGCACGAAGTTCGCCACCTCGTTGCGGTCGCCCGGGTGGCCGATGCCGATGCGCAGGCGCCAGTAGTCGTTGGTGCCGAGGTGGGCGGAGGTGTCCTTGAGGCCGTTGTGGCCGCCGAGGCCGCCGCCGAACTTGAGGCGCAACTGGCCGGGCGGGATGTCGAGCTCGTCGTGCACGACGAGGATCTCGGTCGCTTCGATGCGGTAAAAGCGCGCGAGTGCGCCGATCGCCTGGCCGGAGCGGTTCATGAAGGTCTGCGGCATCAGCAGCCACAGACCGGCCTCGCGCGCGCTGGCGACCAGACCATGGAAACGGGATTCGTGCGAGAAGCGCACGCCGAGCTTGTCGGCGAGCCGCTCGCAAAACCGAAACCCGGCGTTGTGCCGGGTTTCGGAGTATTCGGCGCCCGGGTTGCCGAGGCCGACGATCAGACGGGGCGGGCGCGCGGGCGCTTTGCTCATCGTTCGTCGGCCGGTGGCATCCGGGCTGCGGGCAAGCGAAGGGCTTACGCCGCTTCGCCTTCGCCCTCGCCTTCGGCGGCTGCACCCTTCACGAGCAGCGCGGTGGCGACCACCGGGTCGCCTTCGCCGTGCTGGACCAGCTCGACGCCGGCCGGCAGTTCGATCTGCGACACGTGCACCGACTGGCCGACCTCGAGCGCCGACAGGTCGACCTTGATGAACTCGGGCAGATCCTTCGGCAGGCACTGGACGTCGATTTCGTTGATGACGTGCGAAACCATGCAGCCGCCGAGCTTGACCGCCGGGCTCAGCTCGTCACCGACGAAGTGCAGCGGCACCTTCAGGTGCATCTTCTCGCCCGCGGCGACGCGCTGGAAGTCGAGGTGCAGCACCTGCTGCTTGAACGGGTGCCATTGCACGTCGCGCAGCACGGCGGTCTGCCTGGCGCCTTCGACGTCGATGCTCAGCACCGACGCGTGGAAGGCTTCCTTGCGCAACAGGTGGAAGAGCTCGTTGTGGTCCATGGTGACGGCCAGCGCGTCGTCAGCACCGCCGTAGATGATGCCCGGGACGTGGCCGGCGCGACGCAGGCGGCGGCTCGCACCCGTACCCTGAGCGTCACGCTTGGTGGCCTTGAATTCGATCTGCATTGTGTTGCTCCTGAGAGTGTTGTCTTCGCCCGCGACCAGGCGACGACGGGAAAGCCCACAGCACCGGAGGGCGCCGCGGGCGAGAACTTATTCCATGAACAGCGAGGAGACCGACTCCTCGTTGCTGATGCGCAGGATCGTGTCGGCGAGCAGCGAGGCCACCGAGATCTGGCGGATGCGCGGACATGCCCGGGCATCCTCGCGCAGCGGGATGGTGTCGGTGACGACGAGCTCGTCGAGTTCGGACTCGTTGATGCGCGACACCGCGGCGCCCGACAGCACCGCATGGGTGCAGTACGACAGCACGCGCTTGGCGCCGTGCTGCTTGAGCGCGGCGGCGGCCTTGCACAGCGTGCCGGCGGTGTCGACGATGTCGTCCATGATCACGCAGGTGCGGCCTTCGACCTCGCCGATGATGTTCATGACCTCGGACACGTTGGCCTTGGGACGGCGCTTGTCGATGATCGCCAGGTCGCACTCCATGCGCTTGGCGAAGGCACGCGCACGCACCACGCCGCCCACGTCGGGCGACACGACGAGCAGGTCGTCGTACTTCTGCTTGTCGAGGTCGGCGAGCAGCACCGGCGCGGCATAGACGTTGTCGACCGCGATGTCGAAGAAGCCCTGGATCTGGTCGGCGTGCAGGTCCAT
>JBEOKH010000422.1:0-1771 GCA_040275625.1 Thauera sp.
GGCGGCAGGCTGCTCGGCGGCCATGCGCGCGGTGTGGTCGAGCGTGCGCGCAAGGCCCTGGTGCGCCAGGGGGTCGAGCTTCTCGAGCAACGGGTCAGGGCCGGCAACGCGGGACTGGAAACGGAAGACGGTGCGCCGCTGACTGCTACGTGGGTGATTGCCGCAACCGGTGTGCGCCCGCCAGGCTGGCTTGCCGGCGCGGGCGTGGCGCTCGCGGCGGACGGGTTCATCGCGGTGGGGCCGTACCAGCAAAGCGTGTCGCATCCGAACGTGTTCGCAGCGGGGGATGTGGCCTCGCGCGTCGATGCGCCGCACGCGAAATCCGGTGTGTACGCGGTGCGCGCCGGACCGGCGCTGACCCTGAACCTGCAGCGCGTGCTCGACGGGCGCGCCCCCCAGCCTTACCACCCGCAACGGCGCAGCCTTTATCTGCTGGCCACCGGACCAAAGGAGGCGATCGTCTCGTGGGGCCGGTTCGCCGCCAGCGGCGGGCTGGCATGGCGATGGAAGGACTGGATAGACCGGCGCTTCATGGACCAGTATCGACCCGCGCTCGACGACCGCTCGGCGACCCTGCCGCTCGGACAAGAGCCATGAGGAACATCCACGTCATCCATGCGCTGCTCACGGCTGCCCTGTTCGGCACCAGTACGCCGTTCGCCAAGCTGCTGGTCGGCGGCATGTCGCCGTGGCTGCTGGCCGGGGCTCGATCTCGAGGCCGTACTGACGGCCGTGATCGCCTGGGTGTCTTCAAGGCGAACGTCGACCGCCTGATCGCGCTCAGGGGGCTCGCGATCATCGCGGGTGGCGTCGTGGTCGGGCGAGCATGGGCCGCTGCGCGATTGGTTCGGACGGGGATGCGGCGCACGAGCACGGGCGCTGCCACGAGGCGCTGGTGCACAAGCATCCGCACTTCCCGGACATCCACCACCGTCACAGGCATTGATCGCCGGCACTGCCATCCGCGGCCGCTGCCTGCTTACAAATAGTCGAGAAGTGGCCCCGCCGGCACGATTCCCGCCGGGTTCAGCGCCCTGATCGAGTAGTACCCGGCCTTGATGTGGTCGGCACGGACGCTGCTGGCGAATGCCGGCATCGCCAGCAGGCGGCGCAGATAGGCCATCACGTTCGGGTAGGCGGAGAGCGGGCGCAGGTTGCACTTGAAGAGCCCGTAGTACGCGAGGTCGAAGCGGACCAGGGTGACGAAGGTGCGGATGTCGGTCTCGGTCAGTTGCTCGCCCACCAGCCATTGCTTGCCTTCGAGTCGGGCGTCCATCCAGGCCAGGCAGTCGAACACCCGCCGCACGGCCTCGTCGTAGGCCGCCTGGGTGGTGGCGAAGCCGGCCTGATACACGCCGTTGTTGAAGTCTGCGTAGAGCCGCGCGTTGGTGGCATCGATTGCGTCGACCAGCGCGGCCGGGCGCAAGTCGATCTCGTTTTGCGCCAGGGCGCCGAAATCGCCATTCAGGATCTGCAGGATGTCGGCCGATTCGTTATTGACGAGGGTGCTGCGCGACCGGTCCCACAGCACGGGCACCGTCGCCCGCCCGCTGTAGGCCGGGTCTGCGCGGGTGTACAGATCGTGCATGTGGCGCGCACCGTTGATGTCGTCGCGGTCGGTGCCGAGTTCGCCGCTGAAGGCCCAGCCCTGGTCGGTGAGACGCGGATCGACCACGCGGACGTCGATCGCGTGCTCGAGCCCCTTGAGGCGCAGCGCGATCAGGGTGCGGCAGGCCCACGGGCAGATGTAGGCCACGTACAGCACGTAGCG
>JBEOKH010000423.1:0-3544 GCA_040275625.1 Thauera sp.
CCGCCTGCTACCGCGACTATCTGGAGCTGCTCGCACGCGGACCGGCAGGCAAGGACGCCGAGGCGCACGCCGCGTGGGCGACGGCGATCCTGCACGCCTTCGACCGCTTCCGCGTGCTGTGCGCGGTGCGCGAAGGCGACTGGGGCATGGCCGGGCTCAACCGCGCGATCGAGCACGCGCTCGCGCGCGCGCGTCTGCTGTCGCCACGCGGGACCTGGTATCGCGGCCGGCCGGTGATGGTCACCCGCAACGACGCGGCGCTCGGCGTCTTCAACGGCGACATCGGCATCACGCTGCCGACCGCCGAACACGCGAGCCTGCGGGTGTACTTTCTCGACGGCGAGCGCTTGCGCTCGGTTGCAGTGAGCCGGCTTGCGCAGGTCGACACCGCCTTCGCGATGACGGTGCACAAGAGCCAGGGCTCGGAGTTCGAGCACACCGCCCTGGTGCTGTCGGCACACAGCGGCAGCGTGTTGACGCGCGAGCTGATCTACACCGGCATCACCCGCGCACGAAAGGCCTTCAGCCTGTTTGCGGAGCGTCCCGGGCTGCTCGAGCAGGGCGTGATGCAGGCGACGCGGCGCGAGAGCGGCCTGGCCCGCATCGCCCAGGATCAGATCTCCGGCATCAGATAGATCCGCTCCCCCGCTTCCACGGCCGGTCGCGGCATCACCGGCGCGCTGCGCGCCGGCAATGCCGGCAGGGGCACGACCGCGACCGCGCCCTGCACGCCCCACTTGACCACCTCGATGCGCCCGTCGTGATGCTCGACCACCGCGCTGCAGGTATCGACCCAGTCGCCGCAGTTGAGGTAGCGGATGCCGCCGATCCGCCGGTCCGCGGCCCAGTGGATGTGCCCGCACACCACCCCATCGACGCCGCGCTGCTGCGCGGCATGCGCCACCGCATCCTCGAAGTCGAAAATGAAGCTCACCGCCTTCTTCACCTTCTGCTTCGCATAGCCCGCGAGCGACCAGTAGCCCGGAATGCCCAGCATCCGCCGCCCGCGCGACAGCAACAGGTTCACCCGCACCAGCGCGTTGTAGCCGACATCGCCGAGCAAGGCCACCCAGCGGTGGTGGCGCGTCACCTCGTCGTACTCGTCGCCATGGACCAGCCAGTAGCGACTGCCATCGGCCGTCTGGTGAATCCACTCCGACTCCACCCGGATGTCACCGAAGGCGATCCCCGCGTACTCGCGCAGCGCCTCGTCGTGATTCCCGGGAATGAAGAACACCTGGCAGCCGTGGCGCGCCCGCCGCAACACCTTCTGCACCACGGTGTTGTGCGCCGTCGCCCATTGCACGCTGCGGTTCATCGCCCAGAAATCGATGATGTCGCCGAGCAGGTAAAGGTAATCGGATTCGTAATCGCGCAGGAAGTCGAGCAGGCGCTCGGCCTGGCAGGCGCGGGTGCCGAGATGGACATCGGAAATGAAGATCGCGCGCACGCTCGTCATCGGTTCAGGCCTCCCCGGGTTGTGGCATGCCGAGCGCGGCGACGGTGCTGGTATCGGCACGCCAGACGCGCAGCAAGGCGGCGGCAAAGCCGTCGTTGACGCGCTCCCAGTCGATCGCCTCGGCGCTGCGACGGGCCGCCTGCGCGAGCTCGGCGCGCAGCGCATCGGCCCCGGCGAGCTGCACCGCACGGGCGATGAAACCCTCCTCATCGCCGCAGGCCACGCTCGCGCCGTTGCCAAGGTCGCGGATGACCTCGGCGGCCGCGGCGTAGTCGTAGGCCACCGGGCACACCCCGCTCGCCATCGCCTCCAGGGTGACGTTGCCGAAGGTCTCGGTCAGGCTGGAAAACAGGAACAGGTCGGCGGTGGCGTAATGCGCGGCCAGATCCTCGCCGTGGCGCATGCCGGCAAACACCGCGCCCGGGCAGCTGCGCTCGAGCGCCGCGCGCTGCGGTCCGTCACCGACCAGAACCAGGCGCGCATCCGGGCGCAGCCGGCGGATGGCGGCAAAGGCGCGCAACACCAGGCCGAGATTCTTCTCCGGCGCCAGCCGACCCACGCTCACCACCGCGAGCCCGCCCGGCGGCACGCCCCAGGTGCGGCGCAGCACCTCGCTGCGGCGCGTGGGCGAGTAAAGCGTGGTATCGACCCCGCGCGAGATCACCTCGACGCGCCGGTAGCCCTCGGCGGAGAGCCGGGCGGCGAGCGCTGCAGTGGGCACATAGGTCGCTGCCGTACGGTTGTGGAAGCGGCGCAGGTAGGCCGCGACCGGCTGGCGCAGCCAGCCGATGCCGTAGTGGCTGCTGTAATGGTCGAAATTGGTGTGGAAGTCGGAGGTTGCCGGGATGCGCAGCTTGTTCGCCGCGGTCACCGCAGTCCATCCGAGCGGCCCTTCGGTGGCCACATGCACAAGGTCGGGGCGCTGGCGTGACCATTCGCGCACCAGCCGCACGCGCGCTGGCAGGCCGAGCTTGAGGCCATCGTAGCGCGGCAGGCGCAGCCCGCGCGACAACACTTCCTCCAACCCCTCGGCGTGCGTCGCAATGTCTCCGCGCGCCTGACGGGGGCGGATCAGCTGCACGCTGTGGCCGCGCCGGATCAGGCCGTCGACCATGCGCCCGAGCGTCATCGCCACGCCGTTGACCTCCGGCGCCCAGGTCTCGGTCACCAGTGCGATGCGCAGGCGCGGCGCCACACAGAGCTCTTCGGTGGTGTAGTCGAGCGTTCTCATGGTCTCGCAGACTAGGGTGGCTGCGAGACAGCAATGTGAAGCGCCGGTTGCCGCCAGGTTACGGCGGTGGCGTCGCGCTCAGCGCGCCGGGGTGTCGAGCGCGGCGACGATGGCGCGGTCGTAGTCGTAGATGTCGTTGCGCAGCTGAAGACGCCCGCTCTCGTCGAGCGCCGCGGTGGCGTAGTGCAGCAGCACCTTGACCTCACGCCCCACGCCGACGGTGCGCGTGCGCCCACCGTCGAGCGCCGCCTGCAGCGCCTGCGCACCCCACGCCGCGGCGTCGTCAAGCAGCACCACGGCGAGCGACTCGGGGTTCTGCACGCGCACACAGCCCGAGCTCAAGGCACGCTCGGCGCGCTTGAACAGCGCGCGCGAATTGGTGTCGTGCAGGTAGATCGAATAGCCGTTGGAGAGCGAGAACTTGATCCGGCCGAGCGAGCCGGCAGAACCCGACTGCTGCACGACCCGGTAGGGGAAGCCGCCCTGGCGCGCGCCCCCCCAGTCGATCGCCCCCGGGTCGACCGCCTGGCCGCTGCGGTCGACGACACGCAGGCGGTGGCGAGCAAGATAGGCCGGGTTGCGCGCCATGCCGGGGATCACGTCCTCGCGCAGAATGGTCGGCGGCACCACCCACTTCGGGTTCAGCACCAGGTGGGTGACGTGATCGAGCAGCGACGGCGTCCTGCGCGTCGGGCGGCCGACGATCACCGGTTCGGCCCACACCCTGGCGCCATCGAGCACCAGATCGGCTTGGTAGCCGACGATGTCGACCAGCAGCCGGTCGCCCTGCAGGTCGGCGGCCACCCAGCGCAGGCGCTCGAGGTTGGCGCGGATCTGCGCCACGCGCTGCGCCG
>JBEOKH010000424.1:0-2945 GCA_040275625.1 Thauera sp.
AAAGCCCGCCATACGGCGATGACCGGGACACCGTCGGCACGCATCCGCACGGTGAGGCGCTGGAACTCCGCATCGTTGGCATCGCGGCGGCGGATGATCCATGAGCTGCCGTCCGGACTGCGCTGGCGGATGTAGTCAGCGGGCAGGGCCGCGGTGGCGACGGGCTGATCGATGAGGTGCTGGACGCTGGGCCAGTTGCGGGCCTCGACCACCGGGGCGCTGCCGGCACCGCCCGAGCGCATCGCAAAGCGCGAGCGCAGGCGCTGGGGAACATCCACCATGTCGGCAAACTGGGCAAGGTCCGGGTCTTCGGTGATGTTGGCGAGGCCGTGGTTAACCTGAAAGGGCGCTTCACGGCCCACGGTGATCTGGTATTCAAACAGAAACTCCGGGCTGCCACTGCCGCGCTTGACCTCCACCCGGTAGCGGATCTCGGCCAGCCGCTTGGTGCCCGGGTGGGGCTTGGTGAGGGTGGACACGTGGAAGCTCTCGCCTGGGCGCGCACTGTTGTGCAGGCCCCGCAGCATTTCCTCGACGCCGTTGTTCTGGATGATCTGATTGACCTCCCGGGGCGCGTAGAAAATGGCAAAGGGGCTCTCGAAGCCGGTGCCCTGGCCCAGGGTGTGGGCGCGCTCCATGCCGGCCACCTCGGGGCGCCCGTGCTCGGAGGCGCTGGGCATCTCAAGCTCGGTCTGACGCCTGCCCGTGGGCGGCCCGAGCACCGTGTCGTGGCGATAGATGTCGCCCTCCCGCCAGACCTTGTTGCCGCCGGGGAATTCATACACCATGCCGTCGGGGATGTGCGCGATGGAACCGTCCGGGTTAAGTGGCAGCTCCGAGATGTCATTGAAGCGTTGCCTCCCGAACGTGATGGGGGGCTCGGACGACACCCGCACCGGTGGGCGGAGGGTGTCGCCCGAGTTGCGTCCGCCATACCCGGCGATGACGCCCTCGGGAACGCCAAACCCGCCCAGACGGGCTTGAAGTGCTTCCGCATCGCCTCGCAGCACGGCAATTTCCCCGTCGAGGCGGCGGGCGGTGTCGCTGCCGGGGGTCAGACCCGACAGGGCCTGCTCCCGGGCCTCGATCATGTGGGCGTGCTTTTGCAGTTCGAGGATGACTTCCTCCTCGTTGGAAAGCGTGCCGCCCCGCGCCCAGGCCCGCACCCGTTCGAGCATGCCACGCAGGTTGGCGGTGTCTTCGCCCCAGCGGCGCAGGGCGTCGGCCGTGGCTTGGTGGATGGTCACGTCGCCCATCCGGGTGCCGCGGCCCACCCACAGCTCCAGCTTCTTCACGCCGTCCAGGCCCACGGCGTAGCGGATCTGGGCGGCGCCCGCGGGCAGATCCGGCGACACCATCACGTTGCCGACGCGCAGCCGTTCGGCCAGGGCCGGGTCGTCGATGGACATACCCATCTCGGCGGCCGCCTGCTCCACCAGCTTGCGTCGCGCCCGGAAGGCATCCAGCAGCTCGCCGGCCTTGCCCTCGGGCACCACGTTCATCTGCTTCAGCAGGGCCACGGCTGATTCGTCGTCGCCGGCCAGGGCCAGCCGGCGGGCGCGGAAGAGGGCTTCCAGCTGGGGTTCGGACAGGCCGGCGAGGTGGTCGGCCTTGCCGATCGAGATGTGGTCGATGGCGCTCAGGACCTCGCTCACCGCCTGCGGGCCATGGCTGCCGGCCACGCGCCGCCAGGCCGAGCATGGGGAAAGGCAGGCGTAGCTGCGGGGCATAGCCGCAATAGACGGTGGCGATGGGCTCGAAGTGGTAGCCGGCGAGTAACTGTGCTGTCTCGGCCGTTGCCTGCTGCCGGGCAAGCAAGGTCGCCGCGTGCTGCGGGCCGACGGCGAGAAGAACGCCGTCGAAGCGCTCGCCAGCGACCTGGAAACCGTCGTCGATGGTCTCGACCCGCGTCGCGCAGCGGATTTTCCCGCCGTGCGCGGCGATGAAGCTTGCCGCGGCGGCCGGGAACAGGCGATCGAGGTCGGCTGCCGGCAAGAGCAGGTCGGTTGCTGCGCGACCGCCGCCGAGGCTGTCGCGCAGCGTATTGACGAAAATCTGCGCCGATGCCTGTTTCGGCGAGGTGTTCAGCGCGGCCAGACAAAGTGACTCCCACAGACAGGTGCGCAGCTTGCCGCGCTGCCGGTGGCGATCGAGCAGCGTGCTGACCGTGCAGTCGGCGTCGAGGCAGTAGCGAGCGTCCTGCAGAAATCGCATGAAGCGCACCGCGCTGAACTTCTCGGCGACGCTGACGCCGCGCGCACCGAGCAGGCCGAAGGCGAGGTGCAGGGGCGCTGGCAGCCGCGGCAGGCGCATCCGGAAGTGGCTGCCCTTGCCGTCCGGGAAATTCACTTCGAGTGGCAGGCGCTTGAGCAGTCGCTCGGGGTCGACGCCGACCGCCGTCATCAGGCGCAAGGTTTCGCGGTAGGCGCCGATGAGAATGTGCTGGCCGTTGTCGAGGCGCCGTCCGCGCGCCTCGACGCTGCGGGCCCGGCCGCCGACCTGCCTGGCGGCTTCGAAGACGGTGACCTGGACGCCTGCTCGGGACAGCTCGACGGCGGCGGACAGACCTGCCCAGCCGCCACCGACGATTGCTGCTTTCATCCCCGCACCCAGGTCCGCCAGGCGATCCACAGCTTGCGTATCGGGGTCAGCGAGGTGCGCTGCGTGAGGACCTGGTAGCCGTCGCGTTTGATCTCGTCGAGCAGGGTGCGATAGATCGCCGCCATCACCAGGCCCGGGCGTTGCGTACGCCGATCGCTGGCCGGCAGGGCGTCGATGGCTTGCGCGTAGTAGCTCTCGGCGCGCTCGACCTGGAATGCCATCAGGCGCTGGAACTTGTCGCCATGGCGCGCGTTGAGGATGTCGGCGGCGGTCACTTCGAAGCGCTGCAATTCGTCGATCGGCAGGTAGATGCGTCCCATGCGCGCGTCTTCGCCGACGTCGCG
>JBEOKH010000425.1:0-4793 GCA_040275625.1 Thauera sp.
CTCCTGGATCCGTTTCAGTGAGCGAAAAAGGGTCAGGTTTCGTGAGCGCCGAGGGGATACGCTTCCCATGTGTCTCGGGCAAAGGTTGGCCAGACGTTGAAGTAGCCCTGCACCCGAACGCGCGGCAGTCGCCGGCCCGTCTCGGCCGCCTCGGCGAATCGTGCCGCCACGTCGTCGAGGGTCCAGTCAGCCATGACGCCGGCCTCCTGTGCCGTAGAGCCGCTCGCCCAGTCGCCGGACCAACTCCCGTTCGACGAAATCCAGCCGCTCGTCGGTGTCGGACACCACCAGGATGCGCTGCTCGCGCCAGCCGGTTGCCTTCACCGCTTCGAGATTCGTGACGTCTGGTTGCAACCGCCCCAGCGGGCAGCGATAGCGTTGCGGAGGAATTTTCATGACGCAGCCTCCTGAGTCACTGCCCATGCCAGCAGGGCGAGCGCATCGGCTTCTTTGTCGTCCTGCGGATCGAGTCCCCGTGCTTTAGCGGCGGTGATCATCGCGTCCTTGCCGGCGTTCCCCTTGCCCGTCGCGTGTTTCTTGATGGTGCCGACGGGCACGCCCTGGTAGGGAATCTGGTGGTGCTCACACCACGCGGTCAGATGCGCCAGAAATCCGCCGTAAGCGTGCGCCGCATCGACACCGGCGTGACGACGCACCTCTTCGAAGTACACTGCATCGATGGCGTCGACCGAGTGCTTGATCTCGGTGAGCCAGCGCTTGAATCGCAGGAAGCGCATCCCGCCTCCCTCGAAGCGTCCAGGTCGGAACGACTCCGAGCCGCTGACGATCGAGCCATCCCGACTGCGCAACGCCCAACCGGTCTGCGTACCCAGATCCAGGGCCAACAGACAGGTAGCATTCTCCGGGTCGGGTGCCCGCCAGCATGGGGCAGGCGCCTCCCTACGTAACGGCGAGGGAACCTCTGTTCCCTCTCCTACGTAGTAGGAGGGAGAGATTTCTCCATCTGGAAATGCCTCGCAAAGCCAGTAAACACGGGCATTTCCGCCAGATGGAAAGATCGCAGCGTTTCCATCTGCCGGCTTTTCCATCTGGGTGTCAAGTGCTTGATTTCCCGAGAAATCCAGATGGCAAACAATTTCCATCTGAGGCAGATGGAAAACTCCGGGGTCCAGATGGCAAGCTTTTTCCCATCTGCCGTAGCACTCTGCTGGGGGGGTATTCATGTCGTTTCCTCGTCCTGGTACAGCCATACATTCGGGTTCTCGACCGGCAGCAATGCACCGGTCTGTGGGCACTTGTAGTGGGTGGGCAAGATCGAGTGCTCAAGGATGTCGATCTCGCCGCTGTCCGGATCGGGCGGGCCGCTGGACTGCCTAAGCCGCATGTCTTCCACGCAGAGGTAGCCGTACTTGCTGCGACTGGTCATGGCCAGTCCGTAGCGAGACCCCTCCCGGAAGAACTTGATGTAGCCCTGCGTCGAGAGCACCGAAACTCGATCGCGTATCGTCCGCTCGCCGCCAAGTCCGGCCTGGCCCTCAAAGCTCTCGCCAAACTGCTGGGCCGTATAGCAGCGCCCGGCCAAAGCCTCGTCGTAGAGGACCTGCAAGATCGACGTGGTCGTGATCTACAAGATCGATCGCCTGACCCGCAGCCTGGCGGACTTCTCCAAGATGGTGGAAGTCTTCGAACGCTACGGTGTTTCCTTCGTCTCGGTGACCCAGCAGTTCAACACCACGACCTCGATGGGCCGGTTGATGCTCAACATCCTGCTGTCGTTCGCGCAATTCGAGCGCGAGGTCAGCGGCGAGCGCATCCGCGACAAGATCGCCGCCAGCAAACGCAAGGGGATTTGGATGGGCGGCGTGCCGCCATTGGGCTACGACGCCGAGAACCGGCGACTGGTCCCGAACGAACGCGAGGCCAAGCTCATCCGGCACATCTTTCAGCGCTTCGTCGAACTGGGTTCCAGCACAGCCCTGTTCAACGAGTTGAAACTCGACGGTGTCACCTCGAAGGCCTGGACCACTCAGGACGGCAAGGTCCGCGAGGGGAAGCCGATCGACAAGGGGATGATCTACAAGTTGCTGCACAGCCGCACCTACCTCGGCGAACTCCGGCACAAGGAGCAGTGGTTTCCGGCGGCGCACCCGCCGCTCATCAAACGCGAGCTGTGGGACAGCGTGCACGCCATCCTGGCCACCAATTGCCGCGTGCGCGGCAACGCCACGCGGGCGGTTGTGCCCTTCCTGCTCAAGGGCATCGTGTTTGGCCATGACGGGCGGGCCTTGTCACCCTGGCACACGACGAAGAAGAGTAACGGGCGCCGCTACCGGTATTACATCCCGATGCGCGATACCAAGGAGCAGGCAGGCGCGTCCGGTCTGCCACGCTTGCCGGCAGCGGAACTGGAGTCGGCAGTGCTCGAACAGCTGCGAGGAATTCTGCGCGCACCGGATCTGCTCGGCGATGTGCTGCGGCAAGCGACCAAGCAGGATCCGACCCTGGACGAGGCCACGGTCACCGTGGCCATGACGCGTCTGGATGTGATCTGGGACCAGTTGTTCCCCGCCGAGCAGACCCGGATCATCAAGCTCTTGGTCGAGAAGGTTATCGTGTCGCCCACTGATCTGGAAGTGCGCCTGCGCGCCAACGGCATTGAACGTCTGGTGCAGGATCTTCGCCCGGCACCCGCCGAACGGCGGCAGGGGGCGCTCACGTGAACGGGATTCGGATACGCAGGACGGGGGCGCCAGATGTGGTCGCCGCCAGCGATGGCAGACTGACCCTGTCAGTGCCGATACAGATCAAGCGCCGCAGCGGCAGAAAACTGGTCACCCTGCCGAACGGTGAAGCCGCCCAGCCCAGGCCCTGGGATGTGGCTGCCACGCCGATGCAACTGGCGCTGGCCCGCGGCCATCGCTGGTTGGCGATGCTCGAATCGGGCGAAGCCAAGTCCATCACCGAACTCGCCGCCCGTGAGAAGATCGACAACAGCTATATGTGCCGAATGCTCAACCTGACCACGCTCGCGCCCGACATCGTGGCGGCCATCCTGGATGAGACGTTGCCTCTTGGCGTCGGCGTGCATGAGCTTGCGATCAGCCCGCCGGTGTTGTGGGCCGAACAGCGCAAGAGGATTGGTGTAGTTGGCGAGGAACTGCCGGTGGAGTGATTGGCCGCCGTCGGGTCTATGCTGAATGGTGGTCGCCACCGACTCTGTGCTGCTTGTGGGGCATTGCGCTACGCACGATCGCGGCTTGACTGTGATGGCTGGCCCGTAACCGGTTTGTGGGACACCCCGAAGATGCTATTTGCCAAGAGCGACCGCTAAACGACGGACGCCGATGCTGTGTCAATTGGGGGCCGAATGCGAAGGCGATCACTCTGGCTATGTCGCGTAGAAGCAGTGTCATGGTATCGTTCAAGTTGTGTTTCGGTGTCCCTGCGGCATGCTCCAATGGTGAAGAGCAACTCCATAACGGCAATCGACCGCCCCGGAGGTTGATCATTTCCGATGATAGAGCATGAGGCTTGTTACAAGGCAATCAGAGCGATATGGCTACAGCTAACCAAGTAAAGGCTCTAGTGAGAAGCCACGCAGACGGCGACGACACGCGCTTCTATGCAATCGCGATGCAAGTTGCAGCTCAAGCGGCTCTGAGCGGCCATGGCAAATTTGCCCAGGATCTGCGCGCGCTTGTGGACCTAGTGCGAGAGCATGCCAAGGCAGCCGATCCTGTTCTGCGCAACCTGAAGCCGGTCCCATTGGCTCAGCCGCGAGGGGAACTCGCGGGCCTGCTTACGGTTGGCTACCCAAAGACCCGCATTGTCGACATGGCGCTTACCCATGCGCTGCGCACCAAGCTCGACCGGGTCATAACCGAACAGCGCCAGCGTGATCGGATTAGAGAGCACGGCCTCGCACCGATGCGGAAGCTTCTGCTCGTCGGTCCGCCCGGTACCGGCAAGACCATGACCGCGGCGGCGCTCGCTGGCGAACTCGGAATACCCCTCTTCAGTATCCAGCTCGACGGGCTGATTACGAAGTATCTGGGCGAGACCGCTGCAAAGCTACGGCTGGTTTTCGACGCGATCCAGTCCACGCGCGGCGTGTACCTCTTCGACGAGTTCGACGCGCTCGGCGGGGAGCGGGGCAGCAAGAACGACGTCGGCGAGATCCGCCGCGTGCTCAACTCTTTTCTCCAGTTCCTTGAGCAGGACGAGTCCGACAGCCTCGTGCTCGGTGCGACGAACTATGTCGGCTTGCTCGACCGCGCCCTGTTCCGCCGCTTCGATGCCTTGCTTGAATACGCTCATCCAACTGCGGACGTTGCGGCCCGAGTGATGCGTGCGCGTCTCGGGCTTCTCGACACGTCCTCGCTTAACTGGGATGTTGCTGCGAAGGCTGCCGATGGGCTCAGTCATGCCGAGATCACGATGGCCTGCGACCAAGCGGCGAAGGACGCGATCCTCGACCACCGCACCGCAGTTCGCGACTCGGATCTGGCTCTTGCCCTCGAGGAACGAAGCAGCACCCACGCGTAGCCCGTCCAGGAGACCGAAGGGTGGCCGCTTCTCGGAACCGCAGGCACATCATCGTCACGGGTAATCCCACGACGGAACGGTACAAGCCGCACGGGCGGAGAATAGACATCCCAAAGCCACCGACTCCATCAAGCCGAGCAACGCACGGAAATGCGCTCAAGCAGTCGCTCGAATCGGCCGTGGTCGAGGCGCACCAGCGCCGTGCTGACGCCAGAATCCAGGTGCATGGCGCGGTGCCTGGGCTCTACATCCAGTTCGAGAGCCAGCCCGGCATCCCCCTACAGCTC
>JBEOKH010000426.1:0-4488 GCA_040275625.1 Thauera sp.
GCGGTCGGCAGGCGCAGGCAGCGGCCGGGCGAGCTCGCCCGGTACGGGCGGCAGCGGCAGCACGTGGTTGCAGGCCACGCCCAGCGGCACCACGCTGAACACGCAGTCAAAGGCGGCGGGGTCGTAGCCCTTGAGCGTGCCGCTGTAGGCGTTGGGCACGTGGTGCAACCGGGCGAGCAGGGCGTTGGCGAGCAGGGTGTTGGCGCCGGAGGAGACGATCAGGTCGGGCGTGCCCGCCGGCGGTGCCATGCCGTAGATGCGCTGGAGCCAGGCTGCGGCGTCGCGGATGCGTGGCAGCGCGAGGCGGCCGAGGCGCTTCCACAACGTGCTGCGCACCGTCAGGTCGACCGTGGTGAGCTCTACCGTGCGTCGGGTGGCGAGCGCATCGACGATGCCGCGGCTCTGGCTGAGGTGGCCGGGAGCGCCGTCGCTGAGCAGCCAGACGGTGAGGGGCTTCATTTCTTCCACCCCCGCCTTCCCCCGCGCATCCGCATCGTGAACGCCAGCAGGTTGTCCTTGCCACTGACCTTGATGCGCTTGAGCTGCAGCGGATCGGGACGTGGCGTACGCGCGTCGATGCCGTCGAGGGTGGTTACCGCAGTCGTGTAGCCCGCCTCGCGCGCCAGCGCGACGTCCTCCTCACCGTAGATGCCGAAGGGGTAGGCGAAGCTCGCCACCGCCTGCCTGGTCTGCGCCTGCAGCCGGCTGCGGGATTCGGCCAGCTCGCGGCGCTTGTCCGCTGCGAAGGTGGTGGCCATGTTGATGTGGGTGAGGGTGTGCGAGCCGATCTCGATGCGCCCGCTCGCGACCAGGCGCTGCAGCTCCTCGTCGCTCAGCTTGGGCTCGCGCGCGAGCTCGCCGGTGTTGTGATGAGCTTTCTTGGCCGTGGACCAGTCGCGCTCGTGGCGGTCGACGACCATGTAGATCGTCGCCTTCGCGTCGTACTTTTCCAGTATGGGCAGGGCGTTGTGCAGGTTGTCGGCGTAGCCGTCGTCGAAGGTGAGGGCGACGCTCTTCGCGGGGAGCTCGTCCCAGCGTTCCCAGAGTTCGCCGACGGTGAAGAACTGCCAGCCATTGCGCCGCAGCCAGTCGAGCTGGGCTGCGAAGTGCTCGGGTGTGACGCGCAGGCCGTTGAACTTCGCGCCTGGGCGATGAGGGCTGACCATGTGGTACATCAGCACGCGCGGGTGGCGCAGGTCGACCACCGGGCGCCACCAGGCGTAGCGGTTGGAGAACCAGCCAGCGGCGAGGGCGGCGGCGAGGGCGAGCCACTCGGTCATGCGAGGCTTCCGTAGAGTTTCAGCGTCTGCGCCTGCATATTCGCGAGCAGGAAGCGAGCGTTGTGTTCCACCACCGGGGTGCGCGCGGCGAGCACGTTCGTGACCCGCGCCGCTGCGGCGCCGATGTCACCCCTAACCACCGCCCCGTGGGGAAACAGTTCGCGCAGAATCTCCGCCACCCCCCCGTGCGCATACCCCACCACCGGCCGCCCCATCGCCAGCGGCTCGAGCACCGTGCGCCCGAACGACTCCGGCGTGGAGGACAGGCTCAGCACACAGTCCGAAATCGCGTAGATCTCGCGCACATCGCTGCGGTGGCCGGTGAACACGATGCGCTCGCCGAGGCCCTCGGCCTGCACCCGTTCGCGGATCTCCTTCGCGTAGCCGGGGCGCTTGGGGTCTTCGCCACCGACGATCAGCCCGACCACGTCCAGCCCGTCCGCGACCAGCCTGGCGACCAGGGTGATGAAGTCGTGATGGCCCTTGAGCCGCGTGAGCCGCCCCGCCAGGGTCAGCACCTTGCGCGCGCCGATCTGCGGAAAGTTGCCGTGGAAGCGCGCGAGCCATTCATCCGACGGTCGATAGTCGCTGGGGAACTCGGTCGGGTCGATGCCGCGCGGGATCACGGTGATGCGATCGTCCGTCAGACGCGGCCAGCGCGTGGGCGGGTAGTGGCTGCGGAGGTAGGCGCGCACGGTGTCGCTGACCGCGATCACGCGCTCGCCCGCACACATGATGGCGCTGTAGCGGCTGACCGAGTGCATGCCGTGCACCGTGGTGACGAAGTGGGGCCGGGCGTTGGCCGGCATGCCGCGCCAGGCCAGCCAGGCGACCCAGGCGGGCAGGCGCGAACGCGCGTGGACGATGTCGAAGCGCTCGGCTTCGAAGAGCGTGCGCAGTGCGCGGTATTTGAAGAAGGTGGCCGGCGACTTGTGGCCGAGGTCGAGCGCGATGTGGCGCGAGCCTTCGTGCTGCAACTGATCGACCAGGCGCCCGCCCCTGGACAGCACCACCGACTCGTGTCCCGCCGCGACCAGCGCGCGCGCGATCTCGAGCGTGCCGCGCTCGACTCCGCCGCTGTCGAGCGCGGGGAGAAGTTGCAGGATCTTGAGGGCTTTCATCACGCGTGTCGGAATGGCATGCCGCAGACGCGCGCCGGGCGGCGGAGGCGTGTGGTCATGCGTGGATTTTACCTGCATCGATCCCGACGGTCGCCTCCGCCGTGCGACGCGTCGCCAGGAGCCGGCGCGGCGTCCGGGCCATACGATCGCCGCGCAATCAATACTCCGGCTTCGGCAGGCGCTCGACCAGCGCATCCCAGGCGATCGACACGCCGGGCAGCACGCCGACCGGGGTCGCGTCTTTCAGCTCGTAGATCTCGGGGCGGCCGTAGCGGGCGTTCTCGAGCAGGTAGACGGTGAGCGTGCGGTCGCCCGGGTGCACCAGCCAGTATTCGCGCACGCCGGCGCGCTCGTAGGTGCGGCGCTTGGTGATCTGGTCGTGGGCGGCGGTGCTGGGGGAGAGCACCTCGAGCACCCAGTCGGGCGCGCCGCGCACGCCGCGGCGGTCGATCTTCGTCGGGTCGCACACCACCAGGACGTCGGGCTGAACGACGGTGTCGATGGCGCCATCCGCTTCGTCATGGCGCGGCAGGCGTACGTCGAGCGGGGCGATGAGCGGGCGGCAGGGCTTGCCGTCGAGCTGGTTGCGAAGCTGATAGTAGACCTCGCCGGCGACCTCCTGGTGTTCCACGAGCGGTGCCGGTGACATCAGGAATGCTTCGCCGTCGATCAGCTCGTAGCGGGCGTCGTCCGGCCACTGCAGGTAGTCGGCGTAGGTGTGGTGCTTTTCCTTGCGCAGCGCGAGGCCCATGGCGGTGCTCCGATCGGGTTTGTGGGATAGCCGTATTGTAGGCTGGCGGCGGGGCGGAGCCCTGTGGACCCGATGGTTTCCTGAAGGAGCGGCGGAGGCCGCGAATGGGGTGGTGGGGTGATCGACGCGGGTGACGAAGCTCGACCGCCGCTTTCGCGCCTGCCGGCGCTCCTACGGGGGGTTCAACTTTGCGTTTGAGCGCCGAGCCGCGCCAGCACCGCCTCTGCCACCCGGTCGGCCTCCGCCAGTCGCGCCGGTGCCTGGCGCAGGGCGCCGACATGCTGCCAGGTCTCGAACGGGGTCACGAACCCCTCGTGCTGCAACTGCATCACCCCCGCGGCGATGCGTGTCTCGCCCAGCCGCGGCACGGCGAGCAGGCCGGTGGCGGCGCCGGCGGTGAGGCTCTCGTACACCATCGACACGCTGTCCTCGGTCACCCACGCCTGCGCGCTGCGCGCGACCTGTTCCATCGCCCAGCCGGGCGGGGTGTCGCGCACCGGTCGCACCTCCACGCCGTGCGACTGCAGGGCGAGCAGCGCCGTTTCGGTGTCGGCGGGCGTACGGCGCGAGGTGGTCAGCGTCCATCGCATGCCGGGCGTGGCGGCTACGATGGCGTCGATCTGCGCGCGCAGGCTGGCGCTGTCCCAGCCGTAGTGCTTCGATGGCCCGCCGATCAGGAACAGGCCCTTGTCCGCCGCGCGCCCGGGACTCGGCCGCGCGGTGTTGAGCGCGCCGCGGGTGGCGACCACATTGGCGCGGGCCGGTGGTTTGTCATGCTGCGGGATCACGCACAGGTCGAAGCAGCCCAGCGGCAGGCTGGGGCGCATCAGCGCGATCAGCTTGCCGCCGCGCGCGCGCCGCGCGGCGAGGCCGGCGAGGTGGGTGCGATGGCCGGCGACGAGGATGAAGTCCGGATCGGGCAGCGCGGTCCCCGCTGGGAAGTGGCCGCTGATCCACTGCCATAGTGCATCGCGACCGCGCGGCGCATCGATCCAGTGCGTTTCCACGACCGTCCGCGCCGCCAGCGCCTGCACCAGCCCCTGCAACTGGCTGCGGTGGCCGGGCTTGTTGTCGGTGATGAGCCAGACGGTGGTCATGGGCGAGGGCCGCGGTTCAGGTGGGAGAGGTTTGGGGCGGGGCACCCGGATATTGTAATGGGGGGGTGGCGCACAGCGTGGGGGCGGAGTCGCGGGAAAGGTTCGCGGCTTCCGCCGCTCCTACAGGGCGTCGCACGCGCGCCAGGGCGTCGGATGCGCGACAGGGCGTCGGATGCGCGACAGTGCGTCGGATGCGCTCGGTTTTTGTAGGAGCGCCGGAAGGCGCGAAAGCGGCGCTC
>JBEOKH010000427.1:0-3576 GCA_040275625.1 Thauera sp.
AGCCGGTGCCGGTGGTGGCGCTGGCGCTGGTTGCGGGGCGGGCGGTGCAGGGGCCGTCACGCCGTCGGGAGGACTTTCGCACAACGCCAGCTGCGCGCTCTTGCGTTCTTCCTCCGTGCTCGCCTTCGAAGCGGCGACCGAGTCGTGCGGATGCGCAGAGACGGCCCTCACTGCATCGAGCCCGTAGCGGTAGGCCCAATAGTGCGGCTGCCTGCGCACGGGCGCCTCTGCCGTGCGTCTGGCAAAGCAGATCTGGGGCCACGCATTGCGGTCCTCGATGGGGCGCGCTTCGGCGACGAGCAGCGCCGCACAGGCATGGCTGCGCATGCGCTCTTCGATCTGGCTGCAGCGCGTGATCACTTCGCCGTAGATATCGCGCACCAGACTGGATTCGGCGAGCCAGTCGGCATCGCGATCGGCGCACAAGGCGTCGGCATGGTGCAGGAAGCTGCCTGCCAGGGCGGTGAGCCGCGGCGGTTCCTCCCGCTTCAAGACCTTGTCGCATCGATCGCGGCCGGGCAGCGCCGTCCATTGCTCGCTGATCTTCTGGATCGCCGCGCGCTCGTTCTCGCGCTTCTCGGCCAGCGCGCCGAACGCCCCGTTCACCGCCTGCCAGCCCGACACCAGCACGGTCGCCACCGCACCGATGCCGATCGAGGCGCTTACCGCGCTGTTGCGAATGCGCTCGGGCAGACGGCTGGCGGCCGCTTCGGCGCCGACGGCGTCTTCGCCCGCGCTCGCCGCGGTGGCCCTGTCGGTGCCGGCGACGCGTGCCGCCGCAGCGGCGAAGGCTCCGGTGTCGGACTCGAAGAGCTTGTCATGGTGACCTTGCAGGATGTCGAGAAACGCCTGGTCGAGGGCGTCGCCGAGCGTGAGCCCGAGCTGGTAGTAGCTCTCCCACTGCGCTTCGTCGAAGAACTGGTCGGCGGTGGTCTGCTGCGGGAAGGCCGGATTGCTCGCGGCGAAGTTGATCAGATCAACCGACAGTCCGGCGCTGATGTTGGGCTTGACCAGCACCAGCCAGGCGGGCTCGGCGTCGTCGACGTAGCGCACCCTGGCGAGGGCGAGGCAGGCGTTGCTCTTGCGCGAAGCGAGGTCGTTCAGCGATCCGAAGACCGCGAGGCCGCGCGGCCGGGTCGTGCCTTCCGGCAGCGCTTGCGGGCGCTGGCACGGACGCAGGAACTCGATCTCGGCCCCAAGGTCGATCCGCGCCTTGCGGACCAGGTTCTCGACGTCTCCGAAGCGGTATTCAGGATCGGCGCCGCAGTCGGCCACGACGATCAGGCGCGAGCGTTCGGCGAGCAGCGCGTAGGCGGCGGTGTTCTCGAAGTGACCGCCGTCGGTGAGGAACCAGTTCGGCCCGCTGCTGCCCTTGAAGTTGCAGAACACTTCGCTGAGCAGCCCGCGCGATTTTCCCGCGACGCGATGCGAGGATCGGGTGTCGTTATCGCGCGCGGTGCGCGTCCACCAGTAGCCGAGGCGGACACCCGCGAAGGTGAGCAGTGCGGAGATGCCGCCACGGCTCTGGCTACCGAGCCCGGGCGCCACCGCTGCGCCCGAGATCGCTATCCACGATCCCAGGCTGAGCGCGCCGCGGCCGCCAGTTTTTTGCCATGGCCCCAGCCCGACGCGTATCCATCCCTCCGGTCCGACGGTGAGCGCGAGGCCGCGGCGATCGCGGTTGAACAGCCCTCCGCGCGGGTCGCGCGTCTGATTGATGCACACCCCGATCAGGTGGACCGGGCCGCCCTGGCGCTGCGGTGCATAGTGCGCCATGGCGACGTCGTCGTCGGGGTGGGGGTCGAAGACGCTCCTGTGGGCGAGCGATTCGATCCGGGTGTTGGAGACCGTCGTGGTGGCCCCGATTGCGCCCGTTTCGCCGAAGCGCTCGGGATTTGCCGCGCCGAGGTAACTGCGCGCGAGGCGGGCGCGGTAAAAGGTGTGCAGGGAGGAGAGATTCAGGAACTCGAAGTTGCGTCCGGTCGCGACCACGTAGCCGCCCGCCGCGGCGCCGATGACCAGCAGCAGCGCCCAGGGTTCGCCGAAATCGACCGCCGCGGCGCCGCCGAACATCGGCCCCAGCGTAGCCGCGTGCACGAGGGACACCCACCACGCGCACAGCAGGAAGCTGAGGAGATAGCCGGCGAGTTGCCCTGCCGCCAGCAGGAGGTTCCCGCCCGTTCCGCCCTTCGCTGCGTTGCCGAACAGGGGGACGACCGAGCGCAGCACGGCAGCGGCGACGGCCAGGGCGATTGCGGTGTTGGCGAGCGCTTCGAGCTCGAACGCCAGGAACCAGGCGACCCGATCCACCAGGCCGGCAAGTACCACCACGGCGATGGCCTTCATGCACAGCGACTGCCAGTCGGCGAGCCAGCGGCGGACCGCTTCCTCGCGCAAGCGCAGCCCGCTCTGCTCCGGATTGCCAAACAGCGCCCGCAGCAGGAAGCGCGCCCAGGGGATCGCAAGCAGCCATGCCGCGATCAGCGCCAGCGCGCTCCAGAGCAGCGTGCGGCGGATGGCCTGGCCAGGCTGGGCGGCCTCACCGACGATGGCGTCCTGAAAGAGGAGCAGCAGCGCGCCCGCGACCACCAGCAGGATCCACTGCATGGCGACAAAACCCGGTCGCCATCCCGGACGACCGGCGGCAGCCACCCAGGGGACGACCCAGTAGGCTGTGGTGGCAAGGCCGCCGAGCACGGCGAACACCGGTATGCCGACCACCCACAGGGTGGGCAGCCACGCGTGCAGCCAGCGTACGGTCTCGAGCCGCTCGCTCGTCAGCCACGATGCGAGCCCGGCCCACACGCCTGCATCGACCGCGGCCAGCAGCACACCCAGCGCGAGCGCGAGCGCACCGAGTTCGAGATGGATGGCAAGCAGGTTGCGCAGGAAGATCGCGAGCGCGAAGATCCTGTCCGCGGGGCCGCGCGGAACCAGATAGCGGGCGTTGGCCCGCAGCCACCAGCGGAACCATCGTGGCTGTTGATTTGCGAAGGCCGCGAAGATTGCCCGGGTGTCCGCAGGGCTCGAGGCGCGTTGCAGCAAGCGGCCAAGCGTGCCGCCGATGTATCCGCCGCCCGATACGGTGGACAGCAGATCGAAGCGCTCGAGCAGGCGGTTGCGTGCGAGTGCGCACAGCAGGCCGAAACAGAAGGTTGCACTGCGGATGCCGCCGCCTGACAGCGCGAGTCCCCACTTGTCCGGGGCGTCGGCTGCCATGCCCAGGGCGGTGCGCCGCTCGGCCACCAGTTCGTCGATCTTCTTGCTCATCGCGCCTCCCCATGTGGCCTTGGTTCGAGGGTGCTTACGCTATTCGTATAGCACCGCAAGTGCGCGCAGGACAGCACGATGACCGCTGGCGGTCATCGGACCGAAGCGCTCGCGCGCGAACTCGAGGCCCCGCCTGGCGGCGCAGGCAGGAGAGCGTGCGGATGGGCTCGCACACGCTCTTCGTGTGCTGCGGCCTTCGGTGGCCGGCGCAGCGGACGCGTGATCACCCGGCCGCGAGCCGGCACGCCGCGTACTTGAACTCGGGGATCTTGCCGTAGGGGTCGAGCGCGGGGTTGGTGAGCAGGT
>JBEOKH010000428.1:0-22312 GCA_040275625.1 Thauera sp.
GGTGGCTGGACCGGCGCCGCCCGTGGTTCGCCGCCGGCGCGCGCGGCAACCGCAGCGCGGTTGGCCGCCTGCAACGCACCGACCGCCTCGCCGGGCAGGGCGAGGATCTCCACACCGCCCTCAACGGCGCGGTTGGAGAGCACGATCGCGTCCGGGCCGAGGGCTTCCTTGAGTGCACGGAGCGCCTCGCGGGCGGTGGGGGCAAAGTAGCGTTTGACGTTCATGGCGATTCTCCCGGTGGCCATCGTCGACCACTGCTTGATGAGGATTATCGCCATCGGGAGTCAATCGCCAGGGTTCGAATAAGGCGGGTTTCCCGCGCCTATTCAGCCGACGATGCCGCGGCAGAGTTCGCGGCTGCCGCCGCTCCTACAGGGCTGGCGCTGCGGGACCGCTGCAGGAGCGCCGGAAGGCGCGAACCCGGCGCTCGAGGGCCGCCGTAGAAGCGCCGGAAGCGCGAACCCGGCGGCGCGATTCCGGCCCCTCCGGAGTCGCGGCGTGCGTCAGGTCGCGTGTGCGCCGACCATCGCGGTGACGCGGATGGTGCGGCTCTCCGGCACCTCGCTGTTGGAGATGACCTTGAGCGTGGGCACCGCGCGGCGCAGGAAGCGCGACAGCAGCAGGCGCAGTTGCGAGGGCACCAGCAGCACCGGCGGCAGGCCGATGTCCTCCTGACGCTGGGCGATCTGTGCGGTCTGACGCAGCAGCGTGTCGGCCAGCCCCGGCTCGATCGCGCCCCCTTCGCCGCCGGAGGCCATGGCCTGCATCAGGATGCGCTCCAGCCCGGGTTCGAGCGCCATCACCTGTACCTCGGCACTGCCCGGGAACAGACCCTGGATGATCGCGCGCCCGAGCGCTTCGCGCACTCGCGTGGTGAGTTGTGCCGGATCCTGCACGCGCGTCGCGTTCTCGGCGAGCACCTCGATGATGCTGCGCATGTCGCGGATATTGACGCCTTCCTCAAGCAGGTTCTGCAGCACGCGCTGCACGGTGCCGATCGGCAGCAGCTTGGGCACCAGGTCCTCGACGAGCTTGGGCGACTCCTTGCCGAGGTGGTCGAGCAGCGCCTGGGTCTCCTGGCGGCCGAGCAGCTCGGCCGCATGGTTGAGGATGACGTGGTTGAGGTGAGTGGCGACCACCGTGCTCGCATCGACCACGGTATAGCCGAGCGCATGGGCCTGCTCGCGCATCGAGGCGTCGATCCACACCGCCGGCAGGCCGAAGGCGGGGTCGGTGGTCTCGCGTCCGGCGAGCGGCCCGGAGACGCGCCCCGGGTTGATGGCGAGGAACTGGCCGGGATAGGCGTCGCCGCCGCCGACCTCCACGCCCTTGAGCGCGATCCGGTAGCCGTTGGGCTTGAGCTCGAGGTTGTCGCGGATGTGCACCGGCGAGGACAGGAAGCCGACCTCCTGCGCAAACTTCTTGCGCAGGCCGCGGATGCGCTTGAGCAGTTCGCCATCCTGGCCCTTGTCCACCATCGGAATCAGCCGGTAGCCGACTTCGAGGCCGAGCACGTCCACCTGCGACACGTCGCTCCAGCTCGCCTCCAGATTGTCGGCCGGCGGCATGGCGACCTGCGCCGCCGCCTCGGGTGCTGCCGCGGCGGCGGTGTCCGCGGCGATGCGCTTGTGCCGCATCCAGGCCATGCCGCCGAGGGTGGCCGCGAGCAGCAGGAAGACGAGGTTGGGCATGCCCGGAATGAGGCCGAGCACACCGATGATCGCCGCGGTCAGCACCATGACCTGCGGGTTGGAGAAGAGCTGGGCGATCATCAGGCCACCGACGTCGCCCTCGTCGCCCACCCGCGACACCACCAGGCCCGCGGCCACCGAGACGATCAGCGACGGGATCTGCGCCACCAGGCCGTCGCCGATGGTGAGCAGCGTGTAGGTGTGCGCCGCGTCGCCGACCCCCATGTCGTGCTGCATGACGCCGACGAAGAGGCCGCCGATCATGTTGATGACGAGAATGATGATGCCGGCCACCGCATCGCCGCGGACGAACTTGGACGCGCCGTCCATCGCACCGTAGAAGTCCGCCTCCTGGGCGACCTCCTTGCGGCGGCGCTTGGCCTCCTTCTCGTCGACCAGGCCGGCATTGAGGTCGGCATCGATCGCCATCTGCTTGCCAGGCATCGCGTCCAGCGTGAAGCGTGCCGACACTTCGGCGATCCGCCCCGCGCCCTTGGTGATGACGACGAAGTTGATCACGGTGAGGATCACGAACACCACCAGGCCGACTGCGGTGTTGCCACCCACCAGGAAGTTGCCGAAGGCCTCGATCACCTTGCCGGCCGCATCCGGGCCGGCGTGCCCCTCAAGCAGCACGATGCGGGTCGAGGCGACGTTGAGCGACAGGCGCAGCAGGGTGGTCACCAGCAGTACGGTGGGAAACACGGAGAAATCGAGCGGCCGCGTCGAGTACATCGCCACCAGCATCACCATCACCGAGACCGCGATGTTGAAGGTGAAGAACACATCGAGCAGGAACACCGGCAGCGGCAGCACCATCATCGACAGGATCACGATGATCAGCAGCGGCGCGGCGAGCGGGCGCAGGTTGGCCGGCGTGAGCAGCTGGCGCAGGTTCAGGGTTTCGTTCAGGGCCATGGTTCAGGCACTCATTCCTCGGGGACGCCCGGATCCATGCCGGCGGGCACCGGCAAGGTCGCGGGCGCGACGGGCGGCAGGCCACCCTGCTTCATCCAGGCGTCGAGCTGGTAGACATAGGCCATCACCTCGGCCACCGCTGTGTACAGCGCGGCTGGGATGGACTGCTCCAGTTCGCAGTGTTTGTAGAGTGCGCGCGCGAGCGGCGGCGCCTCGAGCAGCGGCACATCGTTTTCCGTGGCGATCTCGCGAATCTTCAGCGCAAGCCCGCCGCGCCCCTTGGCGACCACCATCGGCGCGCCCATCTTGCTGGCGTCGTACTTGAGCGCCACCGAGAAGTGGGTCGGGTTGGTGACCACCACGTCGGCCTTGGGCACCTCGGCCATCATGCGGCGGCGCGCCATCTCGCGCTGCATCGCGCGGATGCGGCCCTTGATCATCGGGTCGCCTTCCTGCTCCTTGCTCTCGCGCTTGACCTCTTCCTTGGTCATGCGCAACTTCTTGTGGTACTCCCAGAGCTGAAAGGGCACGTCGATCGCCGCGAGCAGGCCGAGGCTGAGCACGATCAGCAGCGCGGCAAAGGCGACCGTCTCCGAGAAATCGGCCATGCCGCTCTCGAGCGGCTCGACCATCAGGTCGAACAGGTGGTCGATGTTCATCCACAGCACCAGCGCGGCTACCCCACCGACCAGCACCGACTTGAGGATCGCCTTGATCATCTCGGCCAGGCCGTGCATCGAAAACATGCGCCCAAGGCCCTGCAGCGGGTTCAGGCGGTCAAACTTGACGCCGAGTACATTGGGCGCGAACACGAGGCCACCGAGCACCATGGGTGCTGCGACAGCGGCGAGCAGCAGGGCGAAGAACAGCGGCATCAAGGTCAGCAGCGCGCCGCTCAGCATGCGCTCGAGCATGTCGAGCATGGCGTTCTCGTCGAACGCGGCGCGGCGGTCGAAGGCAAAACCGTCGCGAAACAGGCCGCTCACCCGGCCACCCATCCAGCCGCCGAGCAACAGCAACGTGGCCGCACCGGTCACGGTGACGAGAAAGGTCGACAGCTCCCGCGACTGCGGGACCTGGCCTTCCTCACGCGCCTGCTCGAGTCTTCGCGGTGAGGGGTCTTCTGTCTTTTCGAGATCGCTTTCTTCGGCCACGGCAGGCTCCGTCCGCCGTCCCGCCGCACCGCAAAAATGGGCGCACGCGACGACGTATGCGGATTATCGGCTGCCGCCGGCAAGCGCCGGGCGCGGAAAACGCAGTGGAAAGCGGCGCTATTCGACGCTTGGGCGAGTGCGGCTCAACGCGCCGCGGGCAGGCGGTCGATGCCGCGCAGCACGGTGCCGGGCGCAATGCCACGCTCCTCGAACCAGCCCGCGTTCATCTCCAGGGCGAAACGCGCGGGGGCCGCGGCGCAATGGTTGTCCTCGGTGCGCGGTGCCATGCGCTCGATGTTGAGAATGCGTCCGCCGGCATCGATGAACGCCACCGACAGCGGCAGGTGGGTGTTGCGCATCCACATGCAGTGCGCGGTTTCCTCGGTGAACACGAACACCATGCCACGGTGCAAGGGCATCGCCACGCGATGCATCAGCCCGGTCTGGCGTGCCTCGGCGGTGTGCGCCACCTCCGCCTCGATGCGATACATCCCGGCGCCCAGCTCGGCGACCGGCAAGGTGGCGGCGACGCCCTGGGCGCTCGCGGCGAAGGCCGTGGCGCTCAGGGCGAGCGTGATCGTGAGGCGGAGGACGGGATGCTGTGTTTTCATCGTTGCAGCGGCACCAGGAGGCGAGGGAGCAGCGATGGCACCGCGCCCCCTGCTCCACCGCAGTGCTCATGAAGGCGGAGTGGACGCTGATCACACGAAACGTGCCCGGTGAAAAGCTCGCGGCTGCCGCCGCTCCTGCAGGTGGCCGCCTCACGCCTCACGTCGCCAGCATCTCCTGGTGCTTGCCGCCGAGGCCGAGGTAGGCCTCGATGACGCGCGGATCGCCGGCGAGTTCGGAGGCCGGGCCTTCCATCGCCACCTCGCCGGTCTCGAGTACATAAGCGTAGTCGGCGACCTGAAGCGCAGCGCGGGCATTTTGTTCGACGAGCAGGATCGAGACGCCACGGCTGCGCAACTGGGTGATGATGCGGAAGATTTCACGCGTGATCAGCGGCGCCAGGCCAAGGCTGGGCTCGTCGAGCATCAGCAGCTTGGGCTTGGCCATCAGCGCGCGCCCAACCGCGAGCATCTGGCGCTCGCCGCCCGACAGCGTGCCGGCCATCTGGGTGCGGCGCTCGCGCAGGCGCGGGAACAGGCCGTAGACCTCTTCCATCGTCTGCGCGTGGTCGCGAAAGCCCATGCGATAGCGCTGGAAGCTGCCGAGCACGAGGTTGTCCTCGACACTCATTTCGCCGAACAGCTCTCGCTTCTCGGGCACCAGGTTCATGCCGCGCGCAACCATGGTCTCGACTTCGGGCGCCACCATTGCCTCGCCGTCGAAGGTGATGCCGCCCCGCGAGCGCAGGAGGCCCATGATCGCCGACAGCATGGTCGTCTTGCCGGCGCCGTTGGGTCCGATCACGGTGACGATCTGGCCCTCACCGACGGTGATGCTGGCATTGGTGAGGGCCTCCACCAGGCCGTAGGACACACACAGCTTGTCGACCTGCAGCAGCGCGCGGTCGCTGCGCTTGTTCTCGGCCATCATTCCTCCCCTCCCAGATAGGCCTGCAGGACGGCCGGGTCACGCTGCACTTCCTCGGGCAGGCCCTCGGCGATCTTCTCGCCGAACTCCATCACCACCACACGATCGACCAGGCCCATCACGAAATCCATGTCGTGCTCCACCAGCAGCACGCCCATGCCCTCGGCGCGCAGCTTGCGCAGCAGGTCACCGAGCGCCTCCTTCTCCTTGTAGCGCAGGCCCGCAGCGGGTTCGTCGAGCAACAGCAGGCAGGGATCGGAGGCCAGTGCGCGCGCGATCTCAAGGATGCGCTGCTGGCCGAGCGCCAGGCTGCCAGCCTCGTCGAACATGTGCTCGCCCAGGCCGACACGCTCGATCTGGCGCGCGGCTTCGGCGAGCAGGCGCGCCTCCTCGGCGCGCTCGAGCCGCCACGCTGCCGAGAGCACGCCGCGCGAGCCGCGCAAGTGGGCGCCGATGGCGACGTTCTCGAGCACGGTCATCGTGGGCAGGATGCGCACATGCTGGAAGGTGCGGCTCAAGCCCTTGCGCGCAATCGTGCGCGAGCCCTTGCCGACGACCGACTCGCCGAGGAAGCGCACCTCGCCCGAGGTCGGCGTGTCGACGCCCGAGACCTGGTTGAACATCGTGCTCTTGCCCGCGCCATTGGGCCCGATCAGGGCGAGGATCTCACCTGCACGCACCTCGAGGCTCATATTGTTGTTGGCGAGCAGACCGCCGAAGCGGCGGGTGACGCCCTTCGCCTCGAGCAGCACCGTACCGGCCGCGGGCAATTCGCGCCGCGGCAACGCGGGTACATCACGATCGATGCTGCGACGCTGCGCTGCGACCGGGATCACGCGCTTGAAGCCGGCGACCAGGATCGGCCACAGCCCCCCGCGCGCCTTGTGCAGCACCAGCACCATCAGCGCGCCGAAGATGATGACCTCGAAGTTGCCGCTTTCCCCGAACAGCCTGGGCAGCAGATCCTGCAGCCACTGCTTGAGCACGGTGATCACACCGGCCCCCACCAGTGCGCCCCACACGTGCGCCGCACCGCCGACCACGGCCATGAACAGATACTCGATGCCGATGTGCAGGCCGAACGGGGTCGGGTTCACGAAGCGCTGCATGTGCGCGTACAGCCAGCCCGAGGCGCAGGCAAGCAGCGCCGCGATGATGAAGATCACCATGCGCGAGCGCGCGGTGTCGACCCCCATCGCCTCGGCCATCACCATGCCGCCCTTGAGTGCGCGGATCGCCCTGCCCTCGCGCGAGTCGAGCAGGTTGCTGGCGGTGAGCACCGCGGCGAGCACGAACGCCCAGATGAGGTAATACACCTCCTCGCCCTGACGCAGTTCATAACCGAACAACGAGATCGGCGGGATGCCGGTGAGGCCGGTGTGGCCGCCGAGAAAGCCCATGGTGCCGAACAGGAAGTAAAGGCTGAGACCCCAGGCGATCGTCGCGAGCGGCAGATAGTGCCCCGACAGGCGCAGCGTCAGCTTGCCGATGAGAAAGGCGACCGCACCGGTGAACACCAGGCCGACCAGCAGCGCGAGCCACGGCGATCCACCCGCCCACGCGAGCCAGCCGGGGAGTTCGCTCGAGGTGGTCAGCAGTGCGGTGGTGTAGGCCCCGAGACCGACGAAAGCAGCCTGACCAAAACTGGTGAGGCCGCCGACGCCGGTCAGCAGCACCAGGCCGAGGGCGACCATCGCGTACAGGCCGATGTAGTTGAGCAGGGTGACGTAGAAGGCTGGCAGCGCCAGCGGCGCCATCGCAAGCAGTACGATGAACGCGGCCAGCACCAGACGCGGAGAGAGTGCGAGCTTCATTCCTCTTCCTCCATGTGGTGGCTGGTCAGCGAACGCCACAGCAAGACCGGGATGATCAGCGTGAACACGAGGACCTCTTTGTAAGCGCTCGCCCAGAACGAACTGAACGACTCGAGCAGCCCGACCAGCACCGCACCGAAGGCCGCGAGCGGATAGCTCGCCAGCCCGCCGATGATCGCGGCGACGAAGCCCTTGAGGCCGATCAGGAAACCGCTGTCGTAGTAGATCGTGGTGATCGGCGAGATCAGCACGCCCGACAGGACACCGATCAGCGCGGCGAGCAGGAAGGTGAGCTTGCCGGCGAGCGCGGGCGGGATGCCCATCAGGCGGGCACCATTGCGGTTGATCGCGGTGGCGCGCAGCGCCTTGCCGTAGATCGTGCGCCCGAAGAACAGCGCGAGTGCGACGATCAGCACCCCCGAGGCGGCGATCACCCAGATCGTCTGCCCGCTCACCGACAACGCGCCGAGTTCGAAGCGTGCATCCGAGAACGGCGGCGTGCGATAACCTTCGGCGCCGAAGAACAGCAGGCCCAGTCCAACCATCGCGACATGGGAGGCGACCGAGACAATCAGCAGCACCAGCACGGTAGCCTCGGCGATCGGCTGGAACACGATGCGGTACATCATCGGCCCGAGCGGCACGACGACAAGCAGGGTCAGCAAGACCTGCACCGCGAGTCCGAGCTCGCCGAGCGGAAGCGACTTCAGTGCGGCCAGCATCAGCAGGGGATAGCCCACATTGAGCGCGAGGATGGGGCCGAGTCTGCGCGCCTGGCCGGCGCGCAGCGCGCCGGTGCCGTCGAGGGCCGCGACCGCGAGACCGGCGCCGAGCAGCAGCCAGACGGTGGCCGGCAGCACGCCGTTACCGATCATGGCGAGCGTGAGTGCGCCATAGGCGACGAACTCACCCTGTGGGATGAAGATCACCCGGGTGACCGCGAACACCAGTACCAGCGCGAGCGCTAGCAGCGCATAGATGGCGCCGTTGGTGATGCCGTCCTGACCGAGGATCAGTGCAATCTGGAAATCCATGGGCGCGAGCCTCCGCGCGCCCCGCCATGTTGACGGAGCGCGATCGTGTGGTCCGATAGGGAAGGAGATGCCGCCGGAAGAAAGGTCCGGCGGCGGTCTGGACAGCGCTTACTCGACGACTTTCCAGGCGCCCTTCTGGATCTGCACCATCACGCGGGCACGCTGGTCAAGGCCAAGGTGGTCGGTCGGGCTCATGGAGAACACGCCGTGCGCCGCGGGGACTTCCTTCATATTCTCGAGCGCATCGCGCAGCGCCGCACGGAACTCGGCGGTACCGGGCTGGGCCTTCTTGAGCGCCTCGGGCACGGCCGCCTGCAGCATCACGCCGGAATCCCACGCGTGCGCACCGAAGGTCGACACGCTGCCTTTACCATGCGCCGCCTCGTAGGCCTTGATGTAGGCCATCGCGCTCGCCTTGACCGGGTTGGAGTCGGGCAGCTGTTCGGCGACCAGCACCGGACCGGCCGGCAACAGCGTGCCTTCGCAGTCGGCACCACAAACGCGCAGGAAGTCGTTGTTGGCGACGCCGTGGGTCTGGTAGACCTTGCCCGACCAGCCGCGCTCCTTGAGCGCCTTTTGCGGCAGCGCGGCGGGCGTGCCCGAACCGGCGATGAACATCGCATCCGGCTTGGCCGCCATCATCTTCAGCACCTGACCGGTGACCGAGGTGTCGGTGCGGGTGAAGCGCTCGTTGGCAACGACCTTGATGCCACGCGCTTCGGCGACCGACTTGAACTGCTCGTACCAGCCTTCGCCGTAGGCGTCGGCAAAGCCGATGAAGGCGACTGTCTTGACGTTGTTGCTCGTCATGTGCCCGACGATCGCGGTCGACATGTGCGAGTCGTTCTGCGGCGTCTTGAACACCCAGCGCCGCTTCTCATCGACCGGCTCGACGATGCGGCTCGATGCCGCCCAGGCGATCATGGGCGTCTGCGCCTCGGCGGCGACGTCGATCATGCCGAGCGAGTTGGGCGAGGTGGTCGAACCGAGCACGACATCGACCTTGTCCTCGGAGGTCAGCTTGCGGATGTTCTTGACCGCGCTGGTGGTATCCGAGGCGTCGTCGAGCACGATGTAGCTCACCTTCTGCCCGCCGATTTCCTTCGGCATGAGTTCCACGGTATTGCGCTCGGGAATGCCGAGCGAGGCCGCAGGGCCGGTCGCTGAAACGGTGACGCCTACCTTGAGCTGGGCATGGGCGGCACCCGCTGCAAAGGCGAGGCCGAGCGCGACGCACAACGTCTTCTTGAAGTTCATGGTATCTCCTCCGGTCATTATTGATGTGGCGGACAGCCTGACCATGACCGACCGCACTTTGTGCAACCCGATGAAACTCAAGTCTGTCGAGCCAACGAAAAACGCCTTAATGGTAGACGATTCCGCGCTCCGGGAGCGTGATCTGCGCTACGCCCGAAGCGGCTTCCCAGGCCGTTTTCAGATGTATTGGCCGGCGTCGACCCTGATCACTTCGCCGGTGATCATGCATGCCATATCCGACAGCAGGAAGACGACCGCCGCGGCGATGTCGTCGGGGGTCGCGAGCTCGCGCATCGCCGATTCCTGCAGCGCGCGATCGAGGACTTCGGCAGGCAGGGCTCGCGCCATCTCGGTCATCACCATGCCAGGGGCGACCGCATTGACCGTGACCCCCTTGGGCCCAAGCTCGCGCGCCGCGGTCTTGGTCAGGCCGACCATGCCGGCCTTGGCCGCGGTGTAGTTGGCCTGGCCGAACTTGCCGCGCAGACCATTGATCGAGGTGATGTTGACGATGCGGCCGCTGCCTGCAGCCACCATTGCCGGCGCGCAGGCGCGCAGCATGTGGAAGGCGCCGCTCAGGTTGACGTCGAGCACCGAGCGCCATTCATCGTCGCTCATCTTGAGCAGGCTGCGGTCGCGCGTGATGCCGGCGTTGTTCACCAGCAGCGTCGCCGGCTCGGGCAATTGCGCCACCGCAGCCGCCACGGCCTGGGCGTCAGCGACGTTAACGCGATGAAGCGTGCCGGCCGACTCGTTGGTGTCGGTCATGTCGAACACGTGCACGCGCGCGCCGCGCGCAACGAGCGCGTCGGTGATCGTGCGCCCGATGCCGCGCGCACCGCCGGTGACGATCGCGACCTTACCCGCGAGTTGTCCTGTGAAAGCCATATACCGCTCCACTGATAGTGCACAGGCCCGGGACCGACAGACGCCGGTCCCGGGCCAAAACGCCGCGAACGCTCAGACGAGCGGACGCGACAGCGAGAGCTGCTGGCCCGGACGGAAGCCGCAGCGGTCGAGGAAGCGCAACAGATCGAAGCGGTTCCATTCGACCTCGGTGCGCACCGACTCGACATGCAGCGAGGTCAGGTTCGCGAGCAGTTGCGACACCAGCGCGCGGCCGACGTGCTTGCCGCTCGCAGCCGGATCGACGCCGATGGTGTCGATCACCGCCGCGGTGGCCGCGCGGCCAAACTCGCCGAAGTCGACGCGGGCCATCAGGAAGCCGGCGACCATGCCGTCCTGCTCGGCGACGACCGAGACGCGAACCCCGGAATCACCGAGCGCCTCGTCGAACTTGCGCCGGTAATACGCGCTGCGGTCCTGCCCCGTTTCGTGACGATCGATGCGGACGACAGCGTCGAAATCATCGGCGGTCAGCGAGCGCACCGGGATGCGGTCGCGCGACAAGGCTTCGGCATCGTCCTGACTGGCGTCGCTGTAGTCGGGCTCGGTGTTGAATTGGTCCAGCAGTTGCTTGGTGGTGGGATGCGGACGTGTGGTCATCGCTGATCTCCAGGTTGTCGTTTCCGGACGTGAGCTCAGAAGTTCACGTATTCGGTCGGGCGCTCGAGCACGATGCGCGGCGACAGGCGGAAGCCCGCGGCAGAGAAGAACTCGACCAGACCCGGCCGGTCCCACTGCGCCTGCGTGCGCATCTCGCCAGCACCCCGCCCGCGTGCGACGCGGTCGAAGTCGGCAACCATCGAGCGCGCTAGGCCCTGACGCCGGGCGGCGGGATCGATCCCCACCGCATCGAGCACGGCGACGCGGTCCTGACCGCCGAATTCGCCGTCGAGGAAGTGACCGAGCAGGAAGCCCATCACCTGCCCTCCGCGCTCGGCCACGCACGAGAAGTAGCCTTCGGGGCCTTGCTTTTCGGCCTTCAGCCGGCGCTCGAAGAAGCCGGTGCGGCTCTCGCCGCCGTTCGTTGCATCGAGGCGGGTCACCGCCGCCAGATCGCCGACGGCCAGCGGCCGCAGCTTGAGTTCGGTATTCGCAGTCATCGTTTCTCCCTGAAATGACTGGGACGGGGAACGCCAGCGGCGCCCCCCGCCGTTGGATCAGTGCAGACGATCGTATTTCGCCTGCAGTTCGTCCTGCGATTCGCGGTAATCCGGATGATCCTTGATGCAATCGGCCGGGCAGACGAGCACGCACTGCGGCTCGTCGTGGGCGCCCACGCATTCGGAACACTTGCTCGGATCGATCACGTAGATCGGATTGCCAGCGGTGATCGCTTCGTTGGGGCACTCCTCGACACAGGCATCGCACGCGGTGCAGTCGTCGTTGATCAACAGGGCCATGATGGATTCCTCCTGTGCGTTGGTTTCAGGCCGCGGCAGCCAGCGGCTGCTGACCGAGTCGCGCCAGTTTCTCGTGTCGGAACGCCCCCCACAGCGCCGCGCCGATCGCGCCGGCGAAGGGCGAGTCCGGGTGGTTGAAGGCGGTCACATTCATCTTCTGCTCCTTGACCGACTCGTTGAGCGTCTTCAGCAGACCCTCGTCGAGCGCCAGGCCGCCGGTGCAGAGCACCACGCCTTCGCGCGCGCCGATCGACTTGAGCAGCTTGGCCAGGCGGCCGGCCATCGAGATGTGGATGCCCTTGAGGATGTTGGGCGCCGTGATGCCGCGCGAAACCATGTTGATGACGTCGGTCTCGGCCAGCACCGCGCAGATGCTCGACACCACCTCGGGGTTGTCCGCCTGGGTCGACAAGGCGCCGATCTCGTCCTGGGCGATGCCGAGGTAGCGCGCGATGTTCTCGAGGAACTGGCCCGATCCGGACGCGCACTGGCTGGTCATCTTGTAGGTCTCGACCTTGCCGCGCTCGTCGTTGCGGATCGCCCGCCCGTGCAGCGCGCCGATGTCGAGCACGGCGCGAGCTTCGGGGTTCAGATACACCGCGCCGCGGGCGTGGGTGGTCATCGAGTAGAAGTGACCGGTGTGAAAGTGGAGGCTCTCGCCTTCACCGGTGGTGGCGACGTAATCCACGTCGGAAGCCTTCAGGCCGGCCTCCTCGAGCAGGGCGTGGTAAGCCTCCTCGGCAAGCTTGAAGGGGTCGCGCTGGCGGATGCGGTCGTTGCGCTTGCCCAGCCACTCGGTCTTGTCGCCCTCGACGCGGAAGAGAACGGTCTTGACCGCGCCAGTGCCGATATCGATGCCTGCAGTGATCGTCATTTTCATGCCTCCACGACGGCGCGGCGGGCGAATTCGGAAGCCCCCAGTGCACCGGTATAAATCGAATCCGGGTCGATGTTGATCTGCACCTCGCCGTAGTTTTCCTTGACGAGCTGGCGCAGTTCCTTCACCGCCGCCTCGTTCTTGGCCACGCCACCGGTGAAGGTGAATTCGTCGGTGATGCCGCCCGAGCGCGAGATGATCGACATCGCGCGCAGCATGATCGCGCGGTGCAGGCCGGCGAGAATGTCCTCGCGCTTGTCGCCCAGCGCCAGGCGGTCACGCAGCTCGGCGCCAGCGAACACGGTGCAGGTCGAGTTGATGCGGATCGACTTGGTCGCCTTCATCGCGAGCGGGCCGAGTTCATGCAGGCCCATGTTCATCTCGTCGGCGACGTAGCCCAGGTAACGTCCGGTGCCGGCTGCGCAGCGATCGTTCATCTGGAAGTTCACCACGATGCCCTTCTCGTCGATCTGGATGCCCTTGGTGTCCTGACCACCGATGTCGAGCACCGTGCGCGTCTTCGGATACATCAGGTGAGCGCCCAGGCCGTGGCACAGGATCTCGGAGCGGATGTGCTCCTTCGGAAAGGGCAGACGGACGCGACCGTAGCCGGTGCCGACGACGTAGCGCTCGACCATGTCGACATTGAGCGCGGCGTCGATCGGCGCACCCAGCGCGGCGGTGTCGAGGTCGGCGCCCGAGAGCTCACCACGCACCCGTTCCATCGCGCTGCGGAACTTGCGGTTCATGTCGGCCGAGGGCGGGCGGTTCTCGACCTCGATGATCGACTTGTCGTACATGTGCAGCAGGTGGTCGAAGGGGATGCCTGCATCACGTGCCACTTCTTCGCCGATCTGCATGAAACGCGAACCGGCGAGGTCGCGGAAGAAGTCCGACTTGCGCTGCGCGCCAGGCGCGAACAGCTGGTCGGCCTCCTCCTCACGCAGACGACGGAAGACTTCGGTCAGCGCTGCCGTGATCGCCTTTTCCTTGCCGGCGAAACGCGGGCCTTCGACGTTGGCGACGCAGGTCTGCTCAAGGTCGCCGAGCTGCTCGATGAACTGCTCGCGACGAAAGTTGCGAGTCAGGCCGCCGAGAATCTCATCGACCCGGCCCGTCAGTGCCGGCTCCTTGTCCAGCTCGCGCCGGATCAGGCTCAGGCGGGCATCGATCAAAGCCTCGAGCTTGGAGACGCGCGCGGCAGTGTCGTAGTTCGAGCGGGAGTTGGTGATGCCGCGACCGAGCACCTGTCCCTTGTCGTCCATGACGACCGCCTTGGTCGTGGTGGACCCCAGATCAATTCCGACGAAACATTCCATGATGCGCTCCTTACGCGGCTGCCAGCGACGCGCCGCTGCGTTTCTGATCGACCATCTGGAAATAGCTCTCCAGGCGGTTCTTGACGTTTGCGTGCGAGAAATAACGCGGATCGACGAGGTCGGTCTCGATGAACGCGGCGGGCTTGCCAGTCCGCTTCTCGATTTCGCGCATCATCAGCAGCTGACCTGCCGAGAAGCTGTTGCAGCTCTTGATCGAGTTGATCAGCAGGCCGTCGGCCTGGTACTCGTTCATGTATTTCTCGAGCAGTTCGACGCGCTGCGGCAGGTTGTTGTTGGTGTAGCAACCCAGGCAGTAGTCGGCCAGCGTGCCCAGCGGATCGTTCGGGTCGTGACGGAAGCCCTGGTCGTAAAGACCGCCCACCTTGGTGTAGGAGCTCGCCACCACCACCGCGCCCTCGTCGTAGAACAGCTTCCAGAACTCGCGGAAGCTGGTCCAGTTCGGCGGACCTTCGACGACCAGGCGGTACTTCTCTTCCTTCATGTCGCCTTCGGGCGTGATCGGGCCCTTGCCCTCACGGATGCGCTGCTCGATCTCCTTGCGCACCAGGTCGTAGTACTCGACCGCGTCAGTGGTGCCGCGGAAGGCGGTGAACATCGGGCCGATGTAATACACGCCACCGAAGTAGGCGTCGATCGGCGACGGACGGTTCTTCGCGCTCTCGAGCACCCACACCAGGTTGTCCTCGGCCTTGGCCGAGTTCTTCAGGTATTCGCGCAGGCGGTCGATATCGAACTTGACGCCCGAGACCTTCTCGAACATCGGGATGACTTCTTCCTTGAGCTGCTTGACGACGAAGTCACGCATGTTCTTGGTGATCTTGCCGTCGCCCTGATACGGGATCTGCAGCATCACGGTCGGACACTTGTACTCGTGACGCAGCAGCTCGAACCACTTCATGAAGGTGAAGCAGCCGGTGTAGGACAGCAGCAGCATGTCCGGGGCGGGCATCGGCTTGCCGTTGGGGGCGATGTTGCCACGGCCCATCATGCCGATGTCGGCCTTGACGTAGGTGCACACGTCCTCGGAGTGGCCGGCTTTCTCGGCATCCATGATCATGCCGCCCGACACCTTGCGCATGCCGTTCTGGATGGCGTTGGTCTCGGGCAGGTTGTTGACCATGTCGAAGCACATGATCAACTCGTTCAGGTTGCCCGGGACGAAGGTCGACACGACCTTCTCGCCCGACTCCTTGGTGCCGGTGAGACGATCGTAGTTGCCGGCGATCATCTCTTTCTGCTTCACCATCGAGGGTTCTTTGATGACTTCGGGGGAGGTGGCTGCGCTCATGATTAGCTCCAGAGTTTGATCGAGTCGGCGAAGGTGCCGGCCTGCTCGCGGATCGGCTGCATCTGGCCGGAGTTCTCGGCGTACTTGAACGAGATGTAGGGGACGTTGTGCTCGGAGCAGCGGTCCGCCAGCATCGGGCGTTCGAGCAGCGCCGGGTCGCAGAAGCTGGGCGCGGCGAAAATCACGCCTTCGGCGGCGTTGCTGCGCACCTGCTCGAGCAGATACTTGCCCTTGTCCTCTTCCTTGTCGTCGTACTTGGCTGCGGTAGCGATCGAGTCGTGCAGGAAGGCGAGCGACAGGTTCTGCATCGGGTCACCGACGGTCGACACCGGGTTGCGTAGCCAGCGATGCACGATCATGTAGTCGTCATCGACGATGTAGCAGCCGGCCAGTTCGATCGACTTGACGAGGTTCAGCGGCGGCTGCTCGCAGAACGAACCATTGATGATCACGCGGCAGTTGTCACGCTTCTGAGCCTGGCCCTTCTCGGCCTCGACCAGGTAGTCGCGCAACATCTGGTTGTGCTCTTCGACCGGGAGCACCAGGCCAGCGCGCATCAGCAGGTAGACTTCCGACGACGGAACCTTCCACGGCTCACGGGAGCGCATGCCGTACACCGCCTGAACCAGCGCGCGGTTCTCGTTGTAGACCTCGATCGAGGCGCGCAGCGCGTCGTCGGTGATCTTGCGTCCGGACAGGTGCTCGAGGCCCTCACGCAGCTCGTTGAGCTCGTTGGTGTAGTAGTTTCCGCCAACGTCGTCCCGGTAGTTCTGCGGCACGTCGAAGTAGCGCACGTACTTGCCCGGGAACAGCAGCTTCCACATGCCCGACAGGTTGCGGATCACGTCACAGATGCTGGGGAACAGCATGCCATCGACAAAATCCATGCGCTTGGAGAGGCCCAGCTCGATGGTCGAGCGTGGGATGCGACAGATGTAGCTCTGATAGTAGGCGTCGCCGTGGATGACTTCGAGGCCGTCGCCTCCGCCCATGATGCCAAGCGGGAGCATGCCCGCGGCATGGATGATCTCGCGCGGCACATACACCGGCATGTAGGCGATAACCTTGCGAGAGGGGTCGGCCTCTTTCCACTTTCTTGCGGAAGTGAAATCGAGGTCTTCGTAAAGCGCTTCGCAGCGCGCGATGATTTCTGCTGTACTCATGGTCAACGGTTCTCCCAGTTTGCAGAACGCTTCTCAAGAAAGGCCCGTAGACCTTCCACCGCATCGTGGCTAGCCATCAGCTCCTCGAGATAGAGGGCTTCCACGGTTTCCAGTTTTTGCTTGATCGCCGGTACCCGGTCGCAGCGCGCGGCACGTACCGCGAAACGCAGCGAGCTGGCGCTCAGCGCAGCAAGATGTTCGTCGTACCACTTCAGGGCCGCGGCCTCGGGGTCGTCGGCGAGCACGTCAATCAGGCCGATCCGATGCGCCTCGACACCGTCGATGCTGCGGCCGGAGTACAGCAGCTCCTCGGCGCGCGCCAGGCCGACGCGCGGCGGCAGCAGACAGGAGGCCGCGGGAGCGAACACGCCGAGGCGGATCTCCGGCTGCCCCATGCGCGCATCGGGGCTGGCGAACAGCAGGTTGCCCGCCGCCGCCACCTCGAGCCCGCCGCCGAGGCACTGGCCGCGGATCGCGACCAGGATCGGCACCGGGCTGTCGAGCATCTGCCGCACCAGCGCGTGCAGGCTCTTGAGCATCTGCGCGCACTGCTCGGGCATGTGCTCATCGACGCTGGCACCGAAGCTGAAGTGCGAGCCCTCGGCGTCGAGCAGCACCGCGCGCAGCACCGGCGAGGCGAGGTGCTCACCGAGCGCCTGCTGCAGCGCGCCGATCATCTCGGCATCGACGATGTTCGCCTTCGGCCGCGCCAGGCGCAGGCGGAGCAGGCCGCCGTCGCGCTCGAGCGAAACCTTGAGCGGGGTGATCGCCTCGCCCATCACTCGACTCCCGGCATCAGGCTCTCGATCAGCTCGGGCGACCACGGCGTGCCGACTGCGAGCGCACGGCGCAGGTCGGTGAACTCGATCTCGCGGCCGGTTTCCTTGTTGCCCTCGTCAAAGGCGCGGAAGCCGGTGCGGGCCTCGTTCATCATGTTCAGCGCGAGCCAGGCCCGGCTGTTTTCCTTGTTGCGGTTCCAGGCGTCGAGCTTGGGCTTGCGCAGCTCCTCGAAGCTCTTGGTCAGGCACTCGGGGAAAGTGGCAATCAGCTTCGCGCACAGCTTCTCGACCGCCTCGTCGAGCAGCGACAGGTCAATCTCGCCGCGCTTGATCAGCTCCTTGCCAGCGGCCAGCTCATCGCCGGTCTTGAACTCGCCATGGACGATGCGGCCGAATTCGTCGAGATAGCGGTCGGTGATGGCCAGCGGGTTGGGCACGAACTTGCCGTCGACCTTGAGCGCCGGCACGATCTGCGAGCAGATGCCGAGGCGGTAGGCCTTGTGCGCGGAGAAGGGCTCGCACAGCGTGCCCGAGACCATCGCCTGTTCGCAGCCGATCATCACCGGCAGGAAGTCGGTGGCGCCGCCGATTGCAGCCGAGCCGTGCTTCGGGCCCGCCTGACCGAAGTTGGCGAGGTCCTGTGCGACGGTGAAGTCGGCCGCCATGCCGATCTCCTGGCCGCCACCGATGCGCATGCCATTGACGCGGCACACCACCGGCTTGTCGCAACCCAGGATCGCCGACACCATGTCGTTGAAGAGCCGCATGTACTGGCGGTACTCCTGCGGGTTGCCGGCGTAGTACTCGGCGTATTCCTTCGTGTTGCCGCCGGTGCAGAACGCCTTGTCGCCAACCGCGGTGAAGACCACCGAGGCCACGTCGCGCGCATTGGAGGCGGCGCGGAAGGCGAGGATCAACCCCTTGACCATGTCGGTCGTGTAGGAGTTGTACTGCTTCGGGTTGTCCAGCCAGATCCAGGCGTTGTAAAGGCCAGGCACCACCTCGCCCTTGAGGTCACGCGCGGGGCGCTTCTCATAGACCACGCCCGGCACCACGGTCTCGGGCACCAGGTTGTGATCGACCAGGTGCTTCGGTGCGGTCTGCTCAAGTACGCGTTGCGTCGTTTTCTTCATCTCGTGCGGCTCCTCTGTCTGCGCTCTTGTCGGTGTGTGAGGGGTATTCGTCAGGGGGTCAGGATTGCCCGACGGCTGAGTTTGTGGGCATGGGCGGCCTCGAACACCTCATTGATCTGCGCCAGCGGATGACGCTCGACGAAGCTACCGAGGTCGATCTTGCCGTCGAGCACGAGGTCGAGCGCCGCGGGGTAGTACTCGGGCAGACAGCCCCAGTTACCGAGTGCGCGGGCGTGGAAGGCCATCAGGTTGGAGAGGCGGACCTCGATCCTGTCCATCGTGAAGCCGACCACGGCAAGCGTGGCGCCATGGACCAGCAGGCCATAAGCGCTGGTCTGGCCGGCGCCGGTGCCGGAGCACTCGAAGATCTTCCAGCGCGTCAGGCGCAGGCCGTTGGCCTTCGCGTGCGCCTCGATCGCCTTCTTGAGGTCGCGACCGCTGATCTCGCGTGCATTGAGCGTGAGCGCGGCACCGTGCCGCGACATCTGCTCGAGCTTGACCGGATCGACGTCGATCGCAACCACGCTCGCGCCGAAGGCATTGGCGATCTGCACCGCATAGCCACCGACGCCGCCGACGCCAATCACCACCGCGACATCGCCCGGCTCGACGCCGGCCTGGGTCACCGCCTGGTAGGGCGTCGTCACCGCGTCGGCCACCACCGAGACGTCGGCCAGTTGCAGTCCGGCCGCAGCCAGGCGCTGCTCATCGACCGCGCACAAACCACGCGCCGGCACCACGACGTGGGAAGCAAAGCCACCCTGGATGTCGTTGCCCGGCATCACCTGCTCACGACAGATCGTGCCATGACCCGAGGTGCAGAGCTCGCAGGTGCCGCACGGCATCACTGCAGGCACGACCACCGCCCGCCCCACCCACTGCTGGACGGCGCTGCCGGCACGCACCACGCGACCGCTGATCTCGTGGCCGAGGGCGAGCGGCAGCGCGTGATTGGTGCGCACACCGTCGTAGAAGTAGCCGAGGTCGGTGTGGCACACGCCGCAACCTGCGACCTCGACCACCACCTGGTCGGCGCCAGGCTCATCGATCTCGAACGCCGTGCGGACCATCGGCTCGCCCGGGGTGACCATCATCCAGCGGTACGGACTGCTGCTCATGTGCATCCTCCAACTTTGTGCGGCAGCGAAGCCGCGATATGGACGTTAACGTAAACGTCATCTTACATCTTCAAGACCCGAGACCCTTCGCCCAGCATGACGCGTCGAACCGTCTTTGCGCAAGCACGACGCAACAAACCTTAAGGCAAGGCTACAGGCGGCCTTTTGATCAATATCAAGCACCACCGCGGCAGATCTTTATTTACGTTGACGTAAGCGTCAACTTTGATCCCTAGTCCGACTCGTCGCTTTCTCGGTCGGCTGCCTTGGATGCAAAGTTAACGCAAGGTGACAAGCGGCCGGTTGACCTATGTCAACAGATTGACGTTTGCGTCAACGTAAACTTTGCAGCGCCGAGAGAGCCCGGTTGCCACAGTTGCACCAACCGGCTTTGCCTCCGCACAGCTAATCGCATCCGGCCGCTTCGAGGCAGCCGATGATCGCGCAGGATCTGGCAACGATATACAGCGCAACCCGGCACCCGCCGGTCCGAAGTCGAACACTGGAGAACGAGGATGACAGCCCGATCGGTATCAATAACATTTGCCGGCAGCGGCGGCGCGGGGGTGATGACCGCAGGCAACATGCTGCTCGACGCTGCCGGGCGTGCCGGCTTGTACGCCTATATGACGCGCTCGTCCGGCGCGCAGATCCGCGGCGGCGAGGCTGCAGCGATGATGCGCCTGTCCACCGCGCCCGTGCAGTCGCACGATGACCACTACGACGTGCTGGTGGCAATCGACTGGCAGAACGTCGGCCGCTTCTCGGCCGAAATCCCGATGACGGCCGACAGCCTGGTGCTCGGCGATCCGGACGGCGGCGACTTCCCGGAGCAGATCCGCGCCAAGGGCACGCGCAGCGCCGACATCCCGTTCAAGAAGATGGCCAAGGAGATCGACGGCGGACGTCCGAACATGATCGCGCTCGGCGCGGTCGCCGGCCTCGTCGGCCTGCCGGAGGAGGCCGTGCTGGGCGTGGTGCGTGACTCGCTCGCCAAGAAGGGGCCCGCCGCTCTGGTCGCCAGCGAGGCTTCGGTGCGGGCCGGCATGGCCTTTGCCGCATCCCTGCCCCCCTGCCCCCGCCTGACCAATACACAGGGCCAGAGCGAGCGCCTGTGGAGCATCACCGGCAACGAGGCCGCCGGCCTCGGTGCAGTGCGCGGCGGCATCCGCTTCGTCGCGGCTTACCCGATCACCCCCGGCACCGAGGTGCTCGAGTGGCTCGCACCCAACCTCGCCAAGCTCGGCGGCGTGCTGGTGCAGGCCGAGGACGAGCTGGCCTCGGTCAACCAGATCATCGGCGCGTCCTACGCCGGCATTCCGTCGCTGACCGCCACCTCGGGGCCCGGCCTCGCGCTGATGATCGAGTCGCTCGGCCTGGCGGTGGCCTCCGAGACGCCGATCACCGTGGTCAACGTGATGCGCGGCGGCCCCTCCACCGGGATCCCGGTCAAGTCGGAGCAGAGCGACCTCAACATCGCGTTCTATGGCCTGCACGGCGACGCCCCCCACCTGGTCGTCGCACCCAACTCGCTCGCCGACTGTTCGTTCGCCACACAATGGGCAGTGCATCTGGCCGACAGCCTGCAGACCGCCGCGATCGTGCTCTCCGACCAGTCCCTCGGGCAGAGCCGGGCGACGATCTCGCCGCCCGCCGACCCGGGCTTTCGCGCGGTGCGCCTGATGGCCGAAGGCGAGCTGGCCGATCGTTACCGCCGCTACACCAACACTGAATCGGGCGTGTCGCCGATGGCGGTGCCGGGCATGAAGGGGTACCAGTACACCGCCGACGGCCTCGAGCACAACGAATCCGGCACCCCCTCAAGCGCCGCAGCCGACCACAGCAACCAGCTCGACAAGCGCCTGCGCAAGCTGACGGTGCATGACTATGGCGCCCACTGGGCGGACATCGAGGGTGACGGTGACATCGCCGTGCTGACCTGGGGCTCCACCACCGGCCCGGTGCGCGAAGCGCTCGAACGCTGGCGTGCCAGCGGCGGCCGCGGGCGCCTGGTGTCGATCCGCCTGATCTCGCCAGTGCGCCCGGAGCAGCTCGCCGCCGCGCTCGAGGGCGTGTCACGCGTCCTCGTGGTCGAGCAGAGCCACGGCGCCCAGTTCCACCGCTACCTGCGCGCGCACTACGATCTGCCGGGCAGCGTGCGCACCTTCCACCGGCCCGGCCCGCTGCCGATCCGCCCCAACGAAATCTTCCGCCAACTGGCCGACTGGAGCTAAACATGGACGCCACATCCACCTGCCCGAGCTATTCCGCACGCGACTACAAGTCCGAGGTCAAGCCCGTCTGGTGCCCCGGCTGCGGCGACTACTCGGTGCTGGGCTCGATCACCAAGGCCCTCGCCGAGCTGTCGATTCCGCCCGAGAACGTCGCCCTCGTCTCCGGCATCGGCTGCTCCTCGCGCCTGCCCGCCTACACCAACGTGTTCGGCTTTCATGGCGTGCATGGCCGCGCCCTACCGATCGCCACCGGCATCAAGGTCTCCCGCCCCGAGCTCACCGTGATCGCCTCCGGCGGCGACGGTGACGGCTTCTCGATCGGCGGCAACCACTTCATGCACGCCTGCCGGCGCAACGTCGACATGACCTACATCGTCATGGACAACGAGGTCTATGGCATGACCAAGGGCCAGGCATCGCCGACCACCGCACCCGACTGGGAAAAGAGCAAGCTCACCCCACAAGGCACCGGCATCAACCCCTTCCATCCGCTGGTGATCGCGCTCGCAGCGGGGGCGAACTTCATCGCCCGCGGCTTCTCCGGCGACCAGAACGGCACCGCGCAGCTCATCACCGAGGCGATCCGCCACCCCGGCTTCTCCTTCGTGCAGTTGCTCAGCCCCTGCGTCACCTTCCGCCCCGAGCAGCGCGACTGGAAGGACATGGTGCA
>JBEOKH010000429.1:0-13103 GCA_040275625.1 Thauera sp.
GGCCAACGCCGCTGGCGAGAGCGTTTACAAGAAGGTCTGCGCGCTGTGCCATTCCTCCGGTGTGGCGGGTGCCCCGATCCCGGGCAACAAGGACGAGTGGGCTCCGCGCATCGCGCAGGGTAACGACATGCTGTACAAGCACGCCATCGAGGGCTTCACGGGTGAGAAGGGCATGATGCCGCCGCGCGGTGGTGGCACGTCGCTGAAGGACGATGAAGTGAAGGCCGCTGTCGATTTCATGGTCGCGAAGTCGAAGTAGGCGGTTGCTGAAGCCCGCCGGCGGCGGGCTGCAGTGTTCGCGATGCGGGGCCTTCGGGCCCCGCTTGCTTTTGGGTCTTGGGTAGGGCCCCATCGCCCCGGAGGCACGCTGCGCGCGTGTTCAGTGCATGTGCTGGGCGTGGTTCGCGTCGCGCAGGCTGGCGACGACGCTGGCATCGACCTGGTCGAAGTGCAGGACACGGCCACCCTGCTCCGTGATGAAGGCTTGCGCGGCGGTCTCGTCGGCGAAGGCCGGCAGGTCGGGGCCACGCATCGGGCCCCGTGCCCTGGAGTCGCGCACGAACACGGCCTCGCGGGCGTTCAGCCACGCACCGCTGCGGAAATCTGCGACGTAGATCGCTGCCGCATCCGCCGCGCTGCGCTCGCTGCCGAAGCGCCCGGGTTTGTCCAGGAACATGAACAGATCGACCGGTGAGTCGAAGAAGTGTGCCGCGCCGTCCTTGAAGATGATCTGTGCCGCCCAGCGCGGGAAGCGCGCTGGATACATGCCGCACACCGGACAGCGCGCGTCCGTCGGGATCGGGCGCGCTGCGTACATCGCCAGGCCGCTGGCCGGGTCGAAGGCCTGGGGAGGCATCACGCGGGTGGGCGTGACGATGCAGACGTCTTCGGCGGGGGGCTCGAAACCGGCGCGAACGCCGCGGCCGTAGTCCCACAACAGCGCGCTTCCGGCGGCGAGCGCACTCGCCGCGCCGGCGAGCAGAAGCCGTCGGCGCACGACCGCGTCAATCATCCCGCGTAATCCGCCAGCTGCGGATCCCGGCTCAGGGCCTCGAGCACGCGCGCAAGGTTCTCCTCCGGGCTGCGCTCGATGTCGGTCAGGGGATCGGCCACCACGCTGCCATCGGCGCGGTGAAGGTGGTTCGGCGTCGTTGCCAGCTGTGGATGGGTGGGGGCGGTGTCGATGCCGAGCTCCACGTCGTCGGTGTGCAGGCTGGTGCGCCAGCGCAGCGAGTAGGCGTCCGCCGCGGCGTAGCGCACGGTGAGGACCACGCCGTTTTTCAGCACCAGGGTCAACGCGTCCTGCGACAGTTGTGCCGGGGTGAGCAAGGCGCCTTCGTGTTCGCGCTCGAGGTAGTCGAGCAGTTCGGTATGCAGGCTCATCCGCGGTTGATCTCCTGCAGTCGGCTGCCGACCACCTGGCGTGCGGCTGCGTGGGTGTCGGCCAGGATGCGGGCGGCGAGGTAGTGCTCGTAGGCCGGGTGCTCGTCGATCGCGCCGCTGGCGATGCGTGCGAGCAGCGCTGCTTCGTCGCTGGCGCCGACGGCATCGAGCACCTTGCGCCGGTTCTCGCGCGATTCGTAGATCAGGCGCGCGACCTGCTCGAGCTCGAGCGCATCCTGCGGGGGTACGGCGTCGAAGATCGGGTTCATTGTCGTCCTCGCCGCGATCACATCGCCTGGTCGTGCAGCGCGCCGCCGTCGAGGATGGCCATGTCGGCCTTGACCTCGTTGAAGCGCAGCACCTGGCCACCGTGTTCGGCAGCGAAGGCCTTGGCGTCGGCCTCGCTGGCGAAGGAGGCCGCGGTCGGTCCCATCGCGCCGAGGCGCTTCGAGCCGAACACGTAGAAGGCCGTCTTCGCGTCGATCCAGTTGCCTTTGGGTGCGTTCCATTCGGCCTTGGCCATGTCCTGGACGTAGAGCGCGGTCACCAGGCGGGCCTGCTCCGGGTTCAGGTACACGTTGAACATCTCGAGGGTGTCGCAGAACCAGTCCGGACGCTCGAGGCCGGCGTAGTGCATCTGCACCTTGGGGCCGGGGTAGTCGGCGAGCAGCATGCCGTCGAGCGCGCAACTGCTGCTGCCGTCGATCTCGAGCGGGGTGATGGTCTTGCTGCCGCCCTGGTTGCCGCTGCCGCAGGCTGCAAGCAGGCCGGCTGCGGCGCTGGCGATCAGGAAGCGCCGGCGGCTCAGGCAGGCGTGATGTGTGCACATGGAAGACTTACTCCATCCGGTTCATGTTGTGGGGGCGATCAGCGGCGGAAGCGCCACGCTGCGATCGCCAGCGGGCCGGCGATCCACGCCGCCATCACCAGGCCGAGCAGCCAGGGCCGGGCCAGCGCGGGCGGGAACACGGTCGACAGGCCGTAGAGGGTGCGGACATCGTCCATCGAGAAAATGTTCAGGATGCGGAAGACGTCGGCGGGGTTGAACAGCAGCGCATAGGGCAGGGCCTCGCCGCCCCACTGGCCGGCGGTCACGACCAGCACGCCGAGCACCAGCAGGTCGAAGATCAGCACGAAGAAGAACCACATCGCGATCGCCAGCCCGGAGGCGCGGGTGCGATCGGCGGCGAACACCGACAGCATCACCGCCAGGCTGAGGAAGGCGCAGCCGAGCAGTACGGAGCTGAACATGAAGCCGAAGTAGTGGAACAGCGCGTTGAGGTCGAGCTGGGACGACAGGACGAGGCCGACGAGACCGAAACCGGCGACGGTGGAGAAGGTGAGCGCACCGGCCAGGCCGAGGTATTTGCCGAGCAGAAGCTCGAGGCGGGTGATCGGCATCGACAGCAGCAGGTCGAGTGAGCCGCGCTCGCGCTCGCCGACGATGGCGTCGAAGCCCAGCACCAGTGCGATCAGCGGGATCAGGTAGATGACCAGGCTGACCAGGCTGGCGATGGTGACCTCGATCGAGCGGAAACCCACCGCGCCCTGCTGCGCCGCGCCGAAATAGGCGATCGACAGCGCGAACACGGTGAACACCAGAGCCACGGCCAGCACCCAGCGGTTGCGGATGCGGTCCCAGAACTCCTTGCCGGCGATGGTGGCGACTTGCGAAAACTCCATGATCCGTCTCTCAGTCCGAGAAGCCGAAGAACACGTCTTCGAGCGAAGGCTCGCGCACCGTGAGGTCGCGCACCTTGCCATTGAGGGTGGCCAGGGCGGCGATGACCGCCATCTTGGCGTCGCGCGCGCATTGCACGGCGACATGGCCGTCGCGCGCTTCGATGGCGCCCACCGGCAGGCCACCGAGGGCGTCGCGCACCGCTTCGAAATCCTCGGGCGCGACCCGCACGTCGAACCACAGCGGCAGGTCCATCTGTTCGCGCAGGGCCTGCACCGTGCCGGTGGCCTGCACCTTGCCCGCAGCCATGATCGCGAGCCGGTCCACCCGCTCCTGGATCTCGGCGAGGATGTGCGAGGTGATGACCATGGTCACGCCTTCGCTCTTCAACTGGCGCAGGATGGCGTAGAAGCCGCGGATCGCTTCCGGGTCGAGGCCGGTGGTCGGCTCATCGAGGAACAGGATGCGCGGCGTGCCGAGCAGGGCCTGGGCAAAGCCCAGGCGCTGGCGCATGCCCTTGGAGTATTCGCGTACCCGCCGCTTTGCGGCGTGCATGAGGCCGACGCGTTCGAGCAGGGCGGCGTTCTGCACCGGCGACACGCCCTTGAGGCGGGCGAAGAAGTCGAGGGTTTCGGCGCCGGTGAGGTTGTCGTAGAGCACGACGTTCTCGGGCAGGTAGCCGACCTTGCGCCGCACGGCGCGGAAATCGCTGCCTGGCACCGGCGCGCCGTCGATGCGGATCTCGCCGGCGGTGAGCGGAATCAGCCCCAGCATCATCTTGAACATCGTGCTCTTGCCCGCGCCGTTGTGGCCGATGAGGCCGAACAGCTCGCCGCTGCGCACCTCCATGTCTACACCGTCGACGGCGTGGATGAGGCCGTAGTGCTTGTGAACGCCGCGGGCGACGATCACCGGTGCGCCGGCGTCATTCCGAGCGGGGAAAATATCTGCCACGCCATTGGCTCCAGTCAGGTTTGTTCGGTTCCATGCGGGGGTTCGGGTCCACGATGCTGGGCGCGCGCAGCAGCGGGAACTGCTGGGCCACCATGCGCAGGGTCTGGATCGCCGGGCTGCCGAGCAGCAGCTTCATCATCGGGTGGCGCCAGGTCAGGCGGTCCACCATGTCGTTCGCCTCGTAGGACACGTCGCCGATGCCGTCGCCGTTGCGGTCCCAGCCGAGGTAGTTGCTCCAGTGGTTGCCGTGCTTTTCGCCCCAGATCATGTCGCGGGCGGCGACGTAGCGGATCTGTTCGCGATTGGCGATGAAGTCGTTATTCTCGACCTTGTTGTTCTTCGAGCCCGCCCACAGGTGGATGCCCACCATGTTGTCGATCACCTGGTTGCCGCGGATCTCGTTGTACTCGGCGTCGTAGATGAAGAAGCCGCGCTGGTTGCCGGCGACCAGGTTGTTCTCGATCACCGCATCCTGGATCGAGCGCAGCATGATGCCGTGGTCCGAGTTGCCCCAGGCGCGGTTGTTGCGCACCACCTGGTCGCGCACTTCCATCAGCGCCAGGCCGCCGCGGTTGTACCAGGTCTCGTTGTCCTCCCAGAGGTTGCGGTAGGAGGTCATGTAGTGCGTGCCGTAGCGGCTGTGGTGCAGTTTGTTGCCGCGGAAGATCGCGTCGTGCGAGACGTCCACGTAGATCGCATCGCGCACGAAGCTGATGTTGTTGCCGATGATGCGCGCGCGCTGCGTGTTGTAGAGCTGGATGCCGTTGCCGCGCCGCGGCGAGTCGAAGTCGCGCTTGCCGGTGATCAGGTTGTTCTCGATCAGCACGTCGTTGGCCTTCTCGATCCACAGCCCGAACAGCGTGTAGGAGAAGTCACAGTTGCGCACCACGGTCTTGTGCGAGCCGGGGTAGATGTAGACGCCGGCGTGCTGGTACAGGGTGTCGCCGCCCGAGTTGGCGACGATCAGGCCCTCGATGGTGACGTCCTCGGCCTTCACGCTGATGGTGTTTTCCTTCAGCTCGCCGTCGATCGTCGGACGCTCGATGCCGCGCAGGGTCAGCGGCTTGTCGACCAGCAATTTGCCGGCATAGCGTCCGCGCTCGATCTCGATGACGTCGCCCGCTGCGGCGCGGTCGATGGCCGCCTGGATGGATTCGCCCGCCTTGACCCGCCATGACGCCGCCACTGCCGGGGTGGCCAGCGCCGCGAGCAGTACCAAGGCAGCAAGGGCGCGGGGAAGACGGAGGGATTGGCGCATTGCGTGGAGGCTGGTGGGCAGTGGCACAGAGTATGCGACGCAATGTCGCATCGAGACTTGATTTAAGTGAAGTGACCCGAATGCCGACCCTGCGTTCAAAAAACCGCGCCGCCCCGGAGAGCGGCGCACGCGGGATCGACAGGCACCTGGATCGTCAGACCTGCACCAGCCCCAGGCTCTTCAGCACCAGGAACAGCGCGGCGCCGATCAGCAGGTTCTTGAAGCCCACGTAGCAGATCATGTCCATGACGCTGGCACGGCGATAGCGGCTGCCCCACCACGGGCCATCCTTGACGTAGGGCTTGGAGCCGAGGCGCACTGCGACCTCGAACACGCTCCAGCCGAACCACCAGCCGATGATGGCGCCGGGGGTCATGCTGCCCATTGCCGCCAGAATCCAGGCCACACTGGCGGCGATGGCCAGCGCGAGGCCGGCGGCCTGGACCATGCGCTGGCGCTGGAAGCCGTTGCGGCTCCAGGGCCACAGGTGGTCCCAGATCTCGGCCAGCAGGCGGTTTGCGGCACCGCCGCTGGCATAGGGCGGCTCCACCGCCTCGGTCAGAATGCGTGGATCGACCATGATCGAATCCTCCTTCAATGCAGTGTCGGAATCAGGCGCGCGGCGCGGCGGGGGCCACCGGCTTGATCGGGATGTAGTAACCGTCCCTGCCGATCGGCGTCAGCGGCAGTCCGTCCTTGGCGCGACGCTTGCGCTCGTGGGCCAGCGGCGGGCAGGCATGGTCGTCGGTGTAGAGCACCATGCAGTCCAGGCACAGCATGCACTCGCGGTGGTCGATGCGACCCTTGCCGTCGATCGCCAGCGAGCCGCAGCCCACGGCGCACGCCTTGCAGCTGTCGCACTCCTGCTTGCGGCGCAGGCCGAACCAGCGGAAGGTCGAGGGCATCGCCAGCGAGGCGCCCAGCGGGCACAGGTACTTGCAGAACGGCCGCTCCATGAAGATCGACAGGCCGAGCAGACCGGCAGCAAACAGCGTGTACGGCCAGCTGCGGTTGAACATCCCGACCAGGAAGGTGGTCTTGAAGGGTTCGACCTCGGCCAGCTTTTCCGCCAGGCCCATCGAGAACATCGACACCGCGAGCAGGCCGAAGAACACCGCGTACTTCACCCACTTCAGGCGGTTGTGCCACTTGATCGGCAGCGCGAACTGGAAGCGCTTGAGGCCGACCGCGCCGCCCACCTTGTACAGCAGCTCCGACAGCGAGCCGAAGGGGCACAGCCAGCCGCAGAACAGGCCGCGGCCCCAGACGAACACGGTGACGATGATGAAGATCCAGAACAGGAAGATGAACGGATCGGTGAGGAAGAGCTCCCATTCCCACTTGAATAGCAGCGAGTGGAACCAGGTCAGCACCTGCGTGATCGAGGGCTGTGCGAGCAGGCCGAAGCCGACGAAGCCGATGCTGATGATCCAGGCGCTGTACTTGAAGGCGTTGACCGGCCACTTGTTCTTGCGCGACGAGCGCCGGGTCAGTGCATCGCGCTTGGCATAGACCACCGCGACGGCGACGAGCAACGCGGAGAACAGGACGATCTCGAGCGCGCGAGTCTTCCACACACGGACCCAGGGCGCGTCGGGTTTCTTGACCTCGGGCCGGCCACCCTCGAGATAGGCGTCGGGCAGCCAGTACTCCTTGTCGAAGTTGATGAAGGTGCGGGCGCCGGTCTCACGGTCGACCCGGTTGCCGAGGAAGATGAACTTCCACGGGAAGGCCCCGGAGAATGAGGACGAGCGCACGATGAAGATCGCCGACTCGGTGAAGGATGGCGCGCCCGGCGCGGACACTCCGTAGAGGTTGTAGTAATCGAGGTCGCGGAAGGTGAATACGTCCTGTCCCTGGCGCAGCTGGACGCGGTCGTAGATGCCGCCGCGCACGAAGCCCGAGCCCTTGAACGATTCCCTGCCGGCGGTGCGGATCACGAACAGTGCATGTTCGCCTTCCTTGATGCGCGCCATCAGGTCGCGCCAGCCGGTGTCACCCATGATCGCGCGCCCGACTTCGGGGTGATTGAGGTAGCCGTACCACAGGTCGATGAACGGATCCTTGCCGCGCTCGAGGCCGACCTGCTCGGGCATCACCGTCAGGCGCTGGACCAAGCCTTCCTCGGCCAGCGTTGCCCAGTCGAGCTTGCGGCTGCGGTCGATGAACTTCGCCTGCGGGCGAACGGTTTTTTCCAGGATCCCGACCTGGCGCCCCACGGCTGCGCCCGACATCATCATGACCTGGTTCTGCGCGATCACGGTCACCGTGGCGCCCGAGATCGCGTCGAGGCCGATCATGTCTTCTTCGGGGCGTGAGCGGCCGATCTCGATGTTGGCGCCGACGAACTTGCCCAGGTACTGGTTGTTGAACTTTATGAGGGACGACTCGGGGATGCCGAGCAACAGGATGGGTTCGGAGTGCTTGAGGATCTTGATACCGGCAAAGTTGCCTTGCGGCGTGAGGCCGATCAGCGTGATGACCGGCTTGCCGGAATAGGCGGGGGTGTCGGTGACGTCGGTCGAGAGCACGACATAGCCGACCAGTTTGCGCTGGCCATTTTCTTCGGCGTAGCCCTCGACGTAGGGTGGCTGGCCCTTGCGCTCGGAGAAACTGGTCGCGCCCGGCAGGACCTCGGTACAGGGGACGTAGTTGCACAGCGCGGGCGCGGTGTTCACCTCGGGCGGCAGTTTCGCCTCGTAGGCGCTCTCTGCCGAGGCGCTCTGCGGCAGGAGGGTCGTGATGGCGAGCAGGGCCGCCACCGCAATGCCCCGCAGGGCGGACAGGGGCTTCATGATGCGCTCCATAAGTAAATTGCGATGGAGTTTAGGCGGCCACACCCTGCGCGTATTTGTCCAGGGTCAAGTTGCCGCGGGGTTCCGCCGTGCGCGGGGAAACGGACGGCGAAAAGCAATCGAGGGGCTTGCGCCCCTCGATCTTCAGATGGCGCCGTGGTGGAGCGGCGCGGCGCAGTGCGAGCTTACGGACGCACGATCATGCGCGTACGCATCTCCAGGTGCAGCGCGTGGCAGAAGTGCGTGCAGTAGCACCAGTACACACCCGGCTTGTCGGCCTTGAAGGTGACGGACTTCGTCTCCAGCGGGTTCACCACGAAGTTGATGTCGTACTTCGGAATCGCGAAGCCGTGCGACAGGTCTTCCACCTTGTCGAGGTTGGTGAGGATGAGGGTGACCTCGTCGCCCACCTTGAGCTCGAACTCGCGCAGGCTGTAGGCCGGTGCCTGCGAGGCGATCTTGACCGTGACCTTGTTGCCGTCACGGAACACGCCCGATTCCTTCGCATCCTTGATGGCCAGCGGGTGCGCGTCGAGCACGCCGACCTGACGGGTCTTGATGAGGTCGCGCTTGACGATGATGAAGTCGTGCGGCTCCGGATGCACCGGGTGGTCGGCCAGCAGCACCATCTTCTCGCCACGGATGTCGATCAGCTGCTCGTTCTCCGGGTGCATCGGGCCGACCGGCAGGAAGCGGTCCTTGGAGAACTTGCAACCGACCGCCAGGAACTGGCCGCTGGCTTCCTTGGTTTCACCCATGTCGGCGCTGATGTGGCCGGGCTGGTAATGCACGTCGATGCGGTCCACCACGTACTGCGCGGCCTTGTCACCGTTGTGGAACTTGATCGCGGCGTCGATATTCCATTTGACGATCTGGCTGTCCAGGAACAGCGTGGTGAAGGCGTTGCCGCGGCCGTCGTAGGTGGTGTGCAGGGGGCCGAGGCCGACTTCGACTTCGGCGACCACCGCCTTGCGGATGTCGTCGAGCTTGCCGTCGAGGAAGTCGGCGACCTTGGTGACTTCGATGACGGTGCAGGTGGGCGAAAGCTTGCCCGAGCAGATCATGTACTTGCCGTCCGGGCTGGCATTGACGCCGTGGGGGTTCTTCGGGACGGGGACGTACGCGGTGAGTGCGGTCTTCGGATCGGGGTTGGCGGCCTTGGTGCCGTCGACCACGGGCACCTTGGAGGTGCCGACGGTGAAGGACTTGCCGTTCTTGATCGCCTGCTCGATGCGGGCGATGTCGAAGAACACGCAGGCGTCCATCTCGGCCGACATCATGTCTTCGTAACGCGCGCCACCCTCGGTGTTGTACTGGTTGGCGGCGGCGAAACGACCGTCGTAGGAACTGGCGACCAGGTCCATGTTGCCGTCGACCTTGCACTGCCAGCGCACTTCCATGGTCTCGGCGTCGACGCAGGTGAACAGGCAGTAGTACTTGGTCGGATCGTCGAGGTCGCGGCCGTCGTTGGGCTGCGGAATGTGGAACTCGTTACCGCAGAACACGCGGGTAGTGTGGTTGATCGCCTTGTCGACCGGGTCGCGCTTGTCCGAGAAGATGCCGTGAAAGCCCTGGATGTTCGGGATTTCGGTGATCGCGTCGCATTCGAAGACGTCGCCGCGGATACGGCCGAGGCGGCCATGGATCTTGTCGTTGACCCAGAAGTACTTGCCGTCGTAGGTGCCGTCGGTGTACGAGCCGTGGATGTGGTGGGTGTCGCCGGTCTTGTACTTGAGCTCGCCGCTCGGACGGGTGCCGATGACTTTCTTCGACTCGTTGGTGATGCCCCAGCCGCTCATGCAGTCGATGTTGAAGGTCGGGATGCGCTTGATCTCACGCCCCGAAGGCAGGCCGAGCACGCGGCATTCGCCCGAGTGGCCACCCGACCACACGCCGTAGTAGGTGTCGAGTTCGCCCGGCGCCATGTGCAGCTTCAGGTCGGAGGCTGCGTGCGCCGCGCTGGGCGCAGGCGCAGCGGCCGGTGCAGCAGCCGGGGCGGGAGCGGATTCCTTGTTGCACGCCGACAGGCCGACCGAGAGGCCGGCACCGGCGAGGCCGGCAAGTGCCGCGGTGTTCAGGAACTTGCGGCGGCTCGGATCGGGCATGTTGTCGACCTGGTTCATCTTTGCGTCATTCATGATGCTTGGCTCCCGTAGGCAGGTGTGATCGATGCTCACAGGCTCCGTGTCGCATAGCTGCGCCCCTCGCGCTGGCCGATCATGCGTTACGGCGACCTGTGACAATATGTCCTGTGACGTTTTGTCGCACCTTCATTCTATGAAGATGGAAATCAGTAAACCTTGATATAAGGCAAAGATAAGCCCTTCTGTATTTGTTGACTGCGGGGAGCACGCACGTGATCGAGCAGGAAGCCGAGCCAAACGAGGCCCCCGACAATCCGTCCCAGACGCTTGCGCCCGCGCGCGCGCTCAACGCCGTGCGCACCGATCGTGGGCGCTTGCTGCAGCTGCGCTGGGTGTCGCTGCTGGCAATGGCCTTGATGAGCCTGGTGGTGTTCCCCTGGCTGGCGCCGGCGCAGCCGGTTGCGCCGCTCGCCGGGGTCACGCTCTGCCTGCTCGCGATCAATCTCGCCCTGCTCGGCGGTGCCGCGCGCTGGCTGGTTGGGCGCTGGGGCGCATTCCTGCAGCTTGCGGTGGACCTGCTTGCCTGGTCGGCCTTTCTCTACTTCACCGGTGGCGTGACCAACCCGGCGATCTCGCTGCTGCTGCCGGTGGTCGCGGTGGGCGCCTCGATCCTGCCGGCAGCTCAGGCCTGGCTGCTGGCGGCGCTGGCGGTGGCGGCCTATTCGCTGCTGTGGCAGTTCCACCTGCCGGTGTATCTGGCCGCTGCCGACCAGGCCATGTACTGGCATCTGGCCGGGATGTGGATCAGCTTTGCGTTCTCGGCAGTGACGGTGGTGTGGTTCATCGTGCGGCTCAACCGCGAGCTGGCGCGGCGCGAGAACGAGCTGGCGGCCGTCAACGCCGCGCGCGCGCGCGATGCCCATGTGGTCGGGCTCGGCAAGCTCGCTGCCGGTGCGGCGCACCGCCTCGGCACGCCGCTCGGCACGCTGCGCATCCTCACCGACGATCTGGCCCGCCGTGCCGAACTCGCGGCCGAGGTGCGCGAGGACGTGCAACTGATGCGCGAGCAGGTCGACCATTGCCGCGACATCCTCAATGGCCTGACGCGCGAGGCGGGTCAGCAGCGCGCCGAGGGCGGCGGCGCGGTGGACGCGTTTGGGTGGGCACGCGAGGTGGCCGGACGCTGGCAGCGGCTGCGGCCGGGGGCTGCGCTGGCGATCGGGGCGGGCGCGGACGACGCCGAAGCGGTCATCGTCGCCGATGCGTCGCTCGGCGAGGCGCTGCACAACCTGATCGACAACGCCGCCAACGCCAACCTCCGTGCCGGAAACCCGGATGCGCCGGTGGAGCTCCACGCCCGGTGCGAGGGCGGCATGGTCGTCATCGAGGTGCTCGACCGCGGCCCGGGGCTCGAGCCCGGCCGCGTCGAAGCGGCGCGTCATGCGCCGCTCGGTGCCCACGCAGAAGGCATGGGCGTCGGCCTGATGCTGGCGCATGCTGCCATCGAGCACCATGGCGGTCGTCTGGAATTCCGTTCCCGGCCCGGCGGTGGCACGATTGCGCGCATGCTGATCCCTGAACAGGTTGCCCGATGACCCCGGAAAACGCGCCCTGCCTGCTCGTCGTCGACGACGATCCGGCCTTCAACAAGGTGCTGGTACGTGCGCTCGGCCAGCGCGGATTCGATACGTACGGCGCCACCGACAGCGAGGGCGCGCTCGAACTCGCCCGTGACCACGAGCCCGAGTTCATCGTGCTCGACCTCAACATCGGCGGCGAGTCCGGCCTCAAGCTGATCCGCCCGCTGCTGGACGCGACCCCGGGTTCACGCATCCTGGTGCTGACGGGCTATGCCAGCATCGCCACCGCGGTGGACGCGGTGAAGCTCGGCGCGATCCAGTATCTCGCCAAGCCGGCCGATGTCGACAGCATCGTGCGCGCCTTGCGGGCCGAGGAGGTCGTGCTCGAGGACCGCGTTCCCGATGCGCCGATGTCGGTGGACCGCCTGGAGTGGGAGCACATCCAGCGCGTGCTCGCCGAGAACGACGGCAACATCTCGGCGACCGCGCGCGCGCTGCAGATGCACCGGCGCACGCTGCAGCGCAAGCTCGCGCGCCCGCCGCCGGGGGCCTGAGCGAGCGGGCGGTGGGGTGGTTCAATCCCGGCGCGACGCCCCCTGTTCAAACAGGTCCGTTCGGCTCTAATCTTCAATCCGCCCGAGCCCATCCACCCCGCACCGCCCGAGAGGACCCGACCATGCGCCGCCTGCTTCCGCTCCTGACCACCGTCATCGCTGCCACCGCGCACGCCTCGCCCACGCCGATGGACAGCCCGATCCGTATGTCCGGTCTGTGGTTGATGAACGCGGCAGCCGCGGGCACAGCCGCGCCGACATCGAGCTTCCATATCTGCATCGGTTCGCCTGCGCGCGACGACGTCCTCGCGCACCCGGGCAGCGCGCTCGCCAATTGCCGCGACGAACGCTGGAGCAAGGACGAGCACTACAGCTACTACCAGGCGGTTTGCGATGCCAAGGGCGGCAGTGCTGCGGTCGAAGGAAAGTTCTTCGGCGATTTCAGGTACAACTTCCAGGGCGAGGTCACGACCACGTTTTCGTCACCGGCTGACGGCGTGAAGGTGACGAAGACGGAGATCGACGGGCGTCGGCTCGCCCCCTGCAAAGGCGATCTGCCTGAAGGAAAATTCCTGATCAAGGGTCAGGATGGTGTGGGCAACCTGAACCTGGGCGAGCCTATTCGCCAACCCGCGCGCTGAATCGGGATGCGGCCCCACGTGGAGTTTCGACGATGAACAGACCCCGTATCGTGGTGATGGCCGGCAGCCGCCGGCGCGAGGCGCTGTCACGCCGGGTGGCGGCGGCGTGCGTGCGGGCGCTCGAAGCGGCGGGCGCCGAGGTCGAGCGGGTCGAACTCGACGACTATCCGGCG
>JBEOKH010000430.1:0-4315 GCA_040275625.1 Thauera sp.
GGCGTGATCGGCGACCTGGTCTCCCGCGGCGCGCGCCAGCTCGTCGTGCCCACGGTGCCGGACATCGGCGCGATGCCGGTGGTGGCAGCTTCTGGCGGTGCGGCGCAGCAGGCCGCCCGGCAGTACAGCGTCGCGTTCAACCAGGCGATCGATGCGGCGCTGCAGTCCGTGGCCGGGACGCCGGACCTGGAGTTGCTGCGCTTCGATGCGTTCGGACTGCTCGACCGGGTGGCGCAGGATCCGGCGGCGAACGGCTTCACCAACATCGCCGACGCCTGCCTCCAGGGCCTTTACCTTGCGCCGACGCCGGGCGCACCGGCGCCGACGGTCTGTTCGAATCCCGACCAATACCTGTTCTGGGACATCGTTCACCCTTCGGCCAGTGCCCACGCGATCCTCGGCCGCGAGCTGTACGGTGAAGTGCGTACCGCCTTCGTGCCCGAGCCGGCGTCGCTGCTGCTGCTGCTCGCTGCGGTGCTGGCCCTGGTGGTGTCGCGCCGGCGCGGGTGGACATCGCAGGCGATGATGGCTGCGTGAGGCACCCGGGTGGCCGCCCGTGCGGCCACCTTGCGCTCACGGATCAAAGTGAACCCCGCAGCGCTCCGGCGCTCTGCAGGCGCGGCGGCGGTGAATTTTTTCGCTCGGCGGCGACCACCCTGCAATCGAATGCGGCCGCCGCGTGTGCGCTTGGCTTGGGTAATGTCGATGGTGCACTGCGTCATGCGGCGTTATATAGTGTGCTGCCCGTCGCCGCGAAACGCTTTTCCATGACGCATCCGCAATATTGCGCAGCTTCGGCCGCGTCGGCCTGGCCGGCCCGGCTCGATCTGCTGCAGAGCCTCTCCGGGCTCGCCCTCGCTCTTTTCATGTGGCTGCACATGGCCTTCGTGTCGTCAATCCTGATCAGCGAGGATGTGGCATGGACGGTGGCGCGCTTCTTCGAAGGCCATTTCTTCCTGTCGCGGCCGCAGGCCTGGCTGGTTTCGGCCTTTGTCGCTGCGGTGTCGGCGCTGTTCGCGGTGCACGCCTTGCTCGCGCTGCGCAAGTTCCCCGCCGACTGGCGCCAGTACCGGATCGCCGCCCGCCACGGCAGCCGGTTGCGTCATCCCGACACCGTGCTGTGGTTTGTGCAGGTGGCGACCGGTTTCGCCATGTTCTTCCTGGCGCCTGTGCATCTTTACACCATGCTGGTCCATCCCGACCTGATCGGCCCCTACGAATCGGCCGACCGGGTGTGGACCGGCGGCTTCTGGCCGCTCTATCTCGCGCTGCTGTTTGCGGTCGAGGTGCATGGCAGCATAGGCCTCTATCGACTGGCGCTGAAGTGGGGCTGGTTCATGGGGCGTGACCCGCGCGCCGGCCGCCGCCGGCTGCGGCGCGCGATGTGGGCGCTGATCGGGTTCCTGCTCGCGCTCGGCCTGACCACGCTCGCGGCGGAGATCCGCCTCGGCATCGCGCACGCGCCGCATGCCGGCGAGCGCTATGTGCCGAGCTGGGAGCGCGCGGGCGCAGCCGGGGTGGATGTGGAGCAGCGGCAATGAGGATCGAATACACCGACGTGCTGGTGGTCGGCGGCGGGCTGGCCGGCCTGCGCACCGCGGTCGGCGCGGCGCGGCGCGGGCTGCGGGTCGAGGTGCTGTCACTGGTGCCGGCCAAGCGCTCGCACTCGGTAGCGGCGCAGGGCGGCATGCAGGCCAGCCTGGGCAACGCCATCAAGGGTCTCGGCGACGATGAGGACGTGCATTTCGAGGACACCGTGCGCGGCTCGGACTGGGGCTGCGACCAGCGCGTTGCGCGCATGTTCGCGCACATGGCGCCCAAGGCGGTACGCGAACTCGCGGCCTGGGGCGTGCCGTGGAACCGGGTGCAGCGCGGCGCCCACGAGGTGGTGATCAACGGCGAGCGCGTGAGCCTCACCGAGCGTGATGCGGCCCATGGCCTGATCACCGCGCGCGACTTCGGCGGCACGCGCAAGTGGCGCACCTGCTACACCGCCGACGGCACCGGTCACACCATGCTCTATGCGCTCGGCGACCGCGCGGTGGCCGAAGGCATTCCGGTGCGCAACCGCAGCGAGGCGGTGGCGCTTATCCACGATGGCGGACGCTGCCACGGCGCGGTGGTGCGCGACCTTGAGACGGGCGAGCTGTACGCCATCCTGGCCGCGGCGACGGTGATCGCCACCGGCGGCTTTGGCCGCATCTACGGCATCTCGACCAACGCGCTCATCAACGAGGGCATGGGCGCGGCGATTGCGCTCGAGACCGGGGTGGCGCGCCTGGCGAACATGGAGGCGGTGCAGTTCCACCCGACCGCGATCGTGCCCGCCGGGATCCTCGTCACCGAAGGCTGCCGTGGCGATGGCGGCGTGCTGCGCGACGCGGATGGCCACCGCTTCATGCCCGACTACGAGCCGGAGAAGGCCGAGCTCGCGTCGCGCGACGTGGTGTCGCGCCGCATGGCCGAGCACATGCGCCGCGGCAAGGGGGTCGCGTCGGCCGTGGGCGAGCACCTGTGGCTGGACATCAGCGGGCTTGGCGCTGCCCACATCGACCACAAGCTGCGCGAGGTGAAGGACATCTGCCGCCACTTCCTCGGCATCGACCCGGCGCGCGACTGGATCCCGGTGCGCCCGACCCAGCATTACTCGATGGGCGGCATCCGCACCGACCACCGCGGTGAGTCGCCCTGGCTGCGCGGGCTGTTCGCGGTCGGCGAGGCGGCATGCTGGGATCTGCACGGCTTCAACCGTCTGGGGGGCAACTCGCTCGCCGAGACGGTGGTGGCCGGCATGCTGGTGGGCGAGTACATCGCCGACTTCGTCGCCTCGCAGGCCGGGGCGCTGCCCTTGTCGCCCGCGCTGGCGCGTGAATTCATCGGTCGCGAGCGTGCCGCGCTGCAGGCGATCCTCGCCCGCCCGGCGCCGGGGGCGGGCGCTGACAGCGTGGCGTCACTGCGCCGCGAGATGGAGGCGACGATGACCGAGCACGTCGGCCTGTTCCGCAACGAGGAAGGGCTGCGCACGGCGGTCACCACGCTCGCCTCGCTCCACGCACGGGCGCACAAGGTCGGCATCGTCAGCCGGCATCACGATGCCAACCCCGAGCTGGTCGCCGCCTACCGCCTGCCGCGCATGCTCGCGCTTGCGCGGTGCGCCGCCGAGGGGGCGCTCGCGCGGCGCGAGAGCCGCGGTGCGCATGCGCGCGAGGATTACCCGGCGCGCAACGACCGCGACTGGCTGCGCCGCACGCTGGCGTGGTGGCCGGCGGGAGCGGGTGCGGCCACGCTCGAGTACGAGGCGATCGGCGTGGAGGCGATGGAGCTGCCGCCGGGCTTTCGCGGATATGGCACGCGCAACATCGTCGATCACCCTGCCACCGCCGCACGCGTCGCCGAGGTCGAGGCGATCCGTGACCGCCATGCCGAGGGCGACCGTGCGCGCCTGCAGGCGGCGCTGATGGATTTCCGTGAGCGTCTGCCGCCACGCTATCGCGGCGATAACGAGCGCCTCGGCGACACTGAAGAAGGAGCGACGCGATGAGCCGCCGCCTGACGATCTCGATCTTCCGTCACAACCCGCGCGACCCCGACAGCGTCCCGCGACGGGTGCCCTACGAACTCGACGAGCTGCCGGGGATGACGCTGTTCATCGCCCTCAACGCAATCCGCGACAGCCAGGCGCCCGACCTCAACTTCGACTTCGTGTGCCGCGCGGGGGTGTGCGGCTCGTGCGCGATGGTCATCGATGGCCGCCCCGGGCTGGCTTGCCGCACGCTGACCAGCACACTGCCGGCGCAGTTCAGCCTGTATCCGTTGCCGGTGTTCCGGCTGGTGGCCGACCTGTCGGTGGACGTGGGGAGCTGGATGCGCGAGCTCGCCGAGCGTCTGCAGACCTGGGTGCATCTGGACGGCGAGCCCGATGTCGACCGCCTCGAAGCGCGCATGGAGCCGGCGCTGGCCGAGGAGGTCTACGAGCTCGATCGCTGCATCGAGTGCGGCTGCTGCATCGCCGCCTGTGCCACCGCGCAGATGCGCGAAGGCTTCGTCGGTGCGGTCGGCCTCAACAAGATCGCGCGCTTCCGGCTGGACCCGGCAGATACCCGCGACGATGGCGATTTCTACGAGCTGGTCGGCAATGATCAGGGAATTTTCGGCTGCATGAGCCTGCTCGCCTGCGACGACCTGTGCCCGAAGGCCCTGCCGCTGCAGACCCAGCTCGCCTGGCTGCGCCGCAAGATGGCCGGGCAGGGCGTGCGCTGGCTGCAGCGGGGGTGAGCCGGCGCCGCGATGCACGTCGCCTCTGCGCAAACCGCAG
>JBEOKH010000431.1:0-22480 GCA_040275625.1 Thauera sp.
CCCGAGGCCTTCGAGGAGATCGACGCCACCGATCAGCACCCGCCCGGAGAGATTGAGCCCCGCGTGCAGGCTGCGGCCGCCCGCGGCGTGCTCGACGAGGGGCGCGAGAGCGCCCGCCACGGTCGCCGGCTCAAGGTGCAGGTCGCTGCAGTCCCGGCTGGCATGGAAGACGCCGAGGCGCTCGACCACGACCCCGCCGATCAGCTCCGAGAGCCCCTTGTCGCCGATCGGCCTGGGTTCGAGTTCGAGCTCGAAACCCGCCACCAGCCCGCCTTCATCCGCCGCGCGCCCGGGGGCGGGAAGAAGCTTCGCGACGAGGATCCGGGTGCGGCTGGCGCCGACGCCCAGGACGGCGCTCAGGGACACGCAGGGCGTCCCGGTGCTGCGATAGGCGAGCTCGACCGCCTCGAAATGGATCTTCGCAAGGGCGCCCCCGCCCAGGGCGTCAAGCGCCGCGCCTGGGCCGGCGAAGGCCTCGCCGAGATCGGCGAGCAGGCCGCCGAGGGTATCGGTCTCCCCGCCGCGCAGTGTCCCCGCGAGGCGCGTCAGCCCGCCACCGGTGAGCGCCCCGCGCAGCGCGAGCGGACGCCCGCCCACCCTGAGCTCGAGTTCGAGCTCGACGGTCGTCGGCGTGGCCGGCGCGGCATCCTCCGCCTTGCTCACCCCGCGGCTCCGCGGCAAGGCGGTCGGATCGCTCTCATCCGGCAGCTGCCGGCGTGTCGGCGGTGTCCGCGCCCTTGTCGCCCCCTTCTCCAGCAGCCGGTTCGGGAGGCGGCTTCACCGCCTCGGCCTCCGTCTCTCCGGAAGGAAGGGACTGCACTGCGGACACGGCCTTCCAGTAGGTTTCCAGCTCCTCCCGGCAGGCTTCAGGGCATTTCAACACGCGCAGGGACACGCCCTCGATGTCGAACAGTTCCCCCAACTCGGGGCTGTTGGTCAGCGAGGCGATGAGACCGCCCTTGTCCGCGTCGGAACACTTCAGGGCAATACTCAGCAGCATCGGTCCGCTGTCGCGGTAATAGAAGGCGGTGCAGTCGAGTTCCAGCGTCTTCATCGTGTTGGCCAAGGGAGCGGGAACCGTCACGTTCTGCGTACCGAGGTACTTCTCTAGACGATCGAACTTGATCTCCAGCGGATGGGTGAGACAGACCGAGGTCCCACCCCCTTGCTCAGTACCCGCTTCTCCAGGGTTGTCGATGAGCAGGCTGGCGGGGTGACCGTCCGTCTCGAGGTCGACGCTGACACTGACATGCGTCTTCCCATCCGCGCCCGCATGGGGCGAAAACAAGCCTTCGCCGATGCCGATCGCGGGCACGGCGGGCTCGGCAGGGGCAGGGACTTGCGGATCGCTTTGCGCCTTGGTCTTGGGCATGACGAGAACTCCTTACGGAATGCGGGGGTGGAAAAGCTGGCGTTGCGCGCGACGACAATCCCGTGTGGAAGGCCGCGGCTTTCATTCAACATAGACGCCCCGGCCCGGGGCTTCCAGTCGAGCATTCGTCTTCCATGGCACGCGGTGCTTGCCCACGCTCAAAGACTGTATAAAATATCAGTCTACAATGAAGGCATGCATGAACACCGACCAGCTACCCCTGTTTGCAGCGCAGGCCTCGCACCCGGCGTGCGCATCGGCGCCCGAGCGCCGGGTGCGCAGAGCACGGGCGGCATCACGCGCCGACGCGGCCGCTCCGGCGCCGTCCGACGCCTCGCCTCTCGCCGCATCCACGGCGCCCCCCGACGTCGTACCCTCGTCGTGCGGGGTCACCACCTCCGCCAGCGCGGTCACTGCTCCGGCTGCGAAGCCGTCGCCCATGTCCATCGCGCTCGAGCTCCCGCTCGAAGCGCCCGATCCCACCCCCGCTCTCCCCCTTCCCATACCGACCATGGCCGACTCTGCCCACAACGAACGCCAAGCCCCGTCCTCGCCACCGCAGGCCGACGCGGTCGCCATCCGCACCGACCGCCTGTGGCAGCTCGACGGCTGGACCGCACGCGTGATCAAGAACGAGGACGACGACGGCTGGGCGGTCGAGATGTTCCAGGACGGCGAGGCCGAGCCGGCGCTGGTGGGCCCATGGACCATGGGGCGCGACAAGAAGAATCCCAAGCCGCTCGACCCGGCCGCCTTCAACACCCTTGTCAAGACCGCCAGCGAGGTCCTGCAGCGCCACCGCCAGCAGGCGCACGCGATGCTGCACAAGCGCCTGACGGTGTTCGCCCTCAACGCGCAGTGGGAGGTGCGCCTCGACATCACCCCGGACGAATACGAACCCTACGCCACCCTGAGCGCGCTCGACGAGGCCGGCGACGAGGTCGGGCAGGTACGCGTGCCACCCGACTTCCGCCTGAGCGTGGCGAGCGCCACAACCTGGATCAGCAGCGGCTTCGCCCGCCCGCAGCAGCCCTCGGGCGGCTTCGAAGGCTGGAGCGAGTAGCCGGGCAAGACCCCAACGGGGCCCGCCGCGACCGCATCATCACACCCGCTGCGCATCGAGGCACCTGCAGGCGCGACGCAAGTCGCGATCGCAGCGCGCGGATCCCGCGCCGCGCATGGACAAGCGCAGCCCTCGCGCCCACCGTCCCTATCGCGCCCGACGCCACCATACCCACGCGTACACCGCCACATTGACGAGCACGACGAAGCCGGCGAGCGCGAACTGCAGCTCGCGAGTGAGTCCGGCGGGATAGATCAGCGCGAGAAGATAGTGCTCGATGAAGCCGCCCGGGTAGCCGGACTGGCCGGCCTGCACACGCAGGCGATTCTCGAGCGGGGTCAGCGGGCAGATGCCGCCACTGATTTCGATGAGCGCTGCCCACGCGACCGCGGGCAGGTGCAGCAGCGCCACCCTGCCCCAGCGCAATGCGAGCAGGCCGCCGAACAGGGCGAACAGGATGAAGCCCAGATGCAGCACCAGCACCGCATCGGCAGCCACGCGGTAGACCATGGCGAAGCAAGGATTTGCGCAGGCGTCGCCGCGCGGACGGACGCGCCGTCCGCGCGGCGACCGTTTTCAGTCAACGATCGTCTGCGCCTCGCCTTCGCGGCGGGTGTCGATGACGCCGATGCGATAGACGGTTTCGCCCGCAGCGGCGAGCTTCGCCTCGGCAGCGTCGGCGTCGGCCGCCGACACGATCACCACCATGCCGATGCCGCAGTTGAACACGCGGTACATCTCGTCCTGAGCAACGCCACCGGCCAGTTGCAGCCAGCGGAACATCTGCGGCAGCGCCCAGGTGTCGCCGTCGATGCGCGCGGTCAGCTCATCGCGCAGGATGCGCGGCACGTTCTCGGTGATGCCGCCGCCGGTGATGTGGGCCATGCCCTTGACCACGCCGGGCATCTCGCGCATGAGCTCGAGCATGGGCTTGACGTAGATGCGGGTGGGCTCCATGACCACGTCGCGGAACGCACGGCCGTGGAAGGGTGCCGACATGTCGGTACCCGCGCGCTCGACGATCTTGCGGATCAGCGAGTAGCCATTGGAGTGCGCGCCGCTCGAAGCCAGGCCGAGTACCACGTCGCCGGGGACGATGCGGCTGCCGTCGATGATGTCGGCCTTCTCGACCACGCCGACCGCGAAGCCGGCGAGGTCGTATTCGCCTTCGGGGTACATGCCGGGCATCTCGGCGGTCTCGCCACCGATCAGCGCGCAGCCGGCGAGTTCGCAGCCACGGGCAATGCCCTGGACCACGTCGGCGGCGGTGTCGACGTCGAGCTTGCCGCAGGCGAAGTAGTCGAGGAAGAACAACGGCTCGGCGCCCTGCACCAGGATGTCGTTGACGCTCATCGCCACCAGGTCCTGGCCGACGGTGTCGTGCTTGTTCAGCTGGAAGGCGAGCTTGAGCTTGGTGCCCACACCGTCGGTGCCCGAGACCAGCACCGGCTCCTTGTACTTCTTGGACAGCTCGAAGAGCGCGCCGAAGCCGCCGATGCCGCCCAGCACCTCGGGGCGCATGGTGCGCCTGGCGAAGGGCTTGATGCGCTCGACCAGCGCATCGCCGGCTTCGATATCCACACCCGCGTCGCGGTAGGAAAGGGAGGGCTGGGGGTCCAGCGGTTCGGGATGGTGGTCGCTCAAGATCGTTCCTCTGGGCTCGCAGTAAACCCGGCGTGGCCGCTCGCCCAGGGACCGAGCTTGAGGCCGCAACGCCAAGTGGCTACATTTACGTGTTCCGCGGGCGATGTGCGCCCGCACCAAATAGGCGAGTTTACTTGAAATGAAGCCGACCCGCGTCGATCGCCTGCAAACCCTCGTATGGGCCGCAACCGGTGCTGCGCTCCTCGCACTGCTCTGGCTGCTCGGTCCCATCCTGACGCCCTTCGTGGTCGGCGCGGTGTTCGCCTACATCTGCGATCCGGCGGTGAACTGGATGGTTGCGCGCCGTGTGCCGCGGGCACTGGCGGTGCTGCTGGTGATCTGCGCCCTCGGCCTGATGCTGGTCGCGCTCGCGCTGATCCTGGTGCCGATGGTGTATCGCGAAGGCGTGCTACTCGTGCGCCGGCTGCCCGAGCTGGTGCAGATGTTCAACCTCAGCGTCGCACCGCTGCTCGAGGCCCGCCTCGGCGTGGACGTCAAGCTCAATGCCGAGCAGTTCCAGCAACTGATCGCGGAAAACTGGACCAGCGCGCAGGAACTCGTGCCAATCGTGCTCTCGCACCTCACCACCGGCGGCATGGCGGTGCTCGGCTTCCTCGCCAACGTGGTGCTGATCCCGCTGGTGATGTTCTACCTGCTGCAGGAGTGGCCGCGCGTCCTCGACGAGCTCGAGCGCATCGTGCCGCGTCCCTGGGTCGACGGCACCAAGCGCGTCCTCGGCGACATCGACTCGGTGATGTCGGAGTTCCTGCGCGGCCAGCTCTCGGTCATGATGCTGCTCGCGGTGTTCTACAGCGCCGGGCTGTGGCTGGCCGGGCTCAACTTCTGGCTGCCGGTGGGCGTGCTGACGGGCCTGCTGGTCTTCATTCCCTACATCGGTTTCGGCGGCGGACTGGTGCTGGCCATCGTCGCCGCGCTGCTGCAGGCACAGGGCTGGCCGCCGCTGGTCGGCGTGGCGGTGGTGTATGTGCTCGGCCAGGTGGTGGAAAGCTTCCTGCTCACGCCCTACCTGGTCGGCGAACGCATCGGCCTGCATCCGCTGGCGGTGATCTTCGTGCTGATGGCCTTCGGCCACCTCTTCGGCTTCGTCGGCGTGCTGGTCGCGCTGCCGGTGAGCGCCGCGCTCCTGGTGGGGCTGCGCGAAGTACGCGCGGCCTGGCTCGGCAGCCCGGTCTATCAGGGCACGCAGGCACACGCCCCGATCGCAAGCGAGTACGAGCACCCGTGAAGCAGCTCGTCCTCGACATCCGCCCCGACGCACCGCCCACGCTCGAGAACTTCGTCGCCGGGGCCAACGCCGAACTGCTTGCCACCGTGTCGCTGCTCGTGACGCCGGCGACCGCGGCGCAGCTTCCGGCGCGCCACATCTACCTGTGGGGCGCGCCTGGCAGCGGCCGCAGCCACCTGCTGCGTGCCGCCGCCGACGCCGCACGCGCCACCGGTCGACCGGCTCACCTGCTCGGCGCCGAAGCCGTCGAGGACAACCTCCCCGAAACCACCGGCGCCCTGCTCGCGATCGACGATGTCGACCAGCTCGCGCCCGCCGCGCAGATCGCGCTCTTCAACGCTTTCAACCGCGCGCGCGGCAACGGCCAGTCGCTGCTGCTCTCCGGCCCCGCGGCGCCGCTCGGCCTCGCTGTACGCGAGGACCTGCGCACCCGCATCGGCCAGAGCCTGATCTTCCAGGTGCAGCCGCTCGACGATGCGGCGCGCACCGGGATCCTCACCACCCTGGCCGCACGCCGCGGCCTGCGCCTGGCCGACGAGGTGGTCGACTTCCTGCTGCGCCACGGCCGGCGCGATCTCGCCAGCCTGCTCGCAGTGCTCGACGCGCTCGACCGCGCCTCGCTCGAGCGCAAGCGCCCGATCACCCTGCCGCTGCTGCGCGAGATGATCCAGCAAGGCCTCGAAATCTGACCCGTCGCTGCGCCAACGCCCTGCCGGCGCGCGACCTTCATCCCGACACCCCAACGAATCCCCCGGAGCCTGACCGTGAATCTCGTCCTCTTCGACCTCGACAACACCCTGCTCGCCGGCGACTCCGACTTTGCCTGGGCGCAGTTCCTGATTGGCAAGGGCGTACTCGACCGCGAGGTGCAGGAAGCGAAGAACATCGAGTTCTACGAGCACTACAAGGCCGGCACCCTCGACATCTTCGCGTTCCTCGATTTCCAGCTCGCCCCGCTGGCGCGCCATCCGCGCGTGCAACTGGACGCCTGGCACAGCGAGTTCATGGCGCAATCGATCCGCCCGATGATCACGGCGAAATCACGCACGCTGGTGCGCGAGCATCTCGACAGTGGCGCCCTGGTCGCAGTGGTCACCGCCACCAACGCCTTCGTCACCGGCCCGATCGTCCGCGAGCTCGGCATTCCGCACCTGGTCGCCACCGTGCCTGCGCAAGAGAACGGCGTCTTCACAGGCAAGCCACGCGGCATGCCGGCCTTCAAGGCGGGCAAGATCGAGCGCGTCGACGCCTGGCTGGAATCGCTCGGCCTTTACATGGGCAACTTCGAACACAGCTGGTTCTACAGTGATTCGCACAACGACCTGCCGCTGATGCAGCGCGTGACCGACCCGGTGGCGGTCGACCCCGACGACACCCTGCGCGCCCACGCCGAGGCTCAAGGCTGGGCGGTCATTTCGCTGCGCTGAGCGCGCGGCGCGCGCGTGCCGGGGCCCGCCCCTGTGATCTCCCGCGCACGCGGTGCGCGCCACCTCTCACTCGAGCGGTCGTACCCATCTCGCCACGAAGAGGGCATCTGACCCGCATGCCGCGACCGCGGGTCGCGCTCACCAGTGCGGCGGAATCTCGTCCTCCGGGTGCAGCGGGTTGCCGGGCTGGAGGGTTCTGATCTGCTGGGCGAGCTGACGGACATGCTCGCGCAGCAGGTCGAGCTCCTGCTGCTGGCGCCAGACCGTACGGTTGAGTTCGTCGAGCAGGTCCTCGGCGGCCATCAGCTTGGTTTCCAGCGTGACGATGCGCGCGTCCATGGCGGGGGTCCTGGTTCGTTGCGGGCCCGCATTCTAGCCGGCGCGCGCGTCGTCCAGGCGCGGCAGCGCCCAGCTCACGTGCTCGCGCACCACCGCGTCATCGTCGTCCACGCGTGCCTGCAGCGCCGCGCGCGCCGCCGGCGTGGCCGGCCCGTTGCCGAGCGCCACCGCGATATTACGCAGCCAGCGCGCGTAGCCGATGCGGTGGATCGGGCTGCCGGCGGTGCGTGTGGCGAACTCGGCGGGAGTCCAGGCGAAGAGCTCCGCCAGACGCGCGCTGTCGAGCCCGTGCCGAGGCGCGAAGTCCGGCTCGGGGGTGAGTTGCGCGAAGCGGTTCCACGGGCACACGAGCTGGCAGTCGTCACAGCCGTAGATGCGGTTGCCGAGCAGCGGGCGCAGCTCGAGCGGGAGCGGCCCCTGCAGCTCGATCGTCAGATAGGAGATGCAGCGCCGCGCATCCACCGTGTAGGGCGCAACGATCGCGCCGGTCGGACAGGCGTCGATGCATGCGCTGCAGCGACCGCAGTGCGGCTCGAGCGCCTCATCGACCGGCAGCGGCAGGTCGGTGAGGATCTCGCCGAGAAAGAACCACGAGCCCACCGCGCGGTCGAGCAACAGCGTGTGCTTGCCGCGCCAGCCCAGGCCCTTGCGGCTGGCGTGCTCGACTTCCAGGATCGGCGCCGAATCGGTGAACACCCGGTACTGGTGCGGCACCGCGGCGCTGATGCGCTCGGCGAGCTTCTGCAGCCGGTTGCGCACCACCTTGTGGTAGTCGCGTCCGAGCGCATAGCGCGAAACGTAGGCGCGCTCGGGGTCGGCGAGCACTTCCGCGGCCGGGGCGGCGTCCGGCCAGTAGCCCATGCGTGCGCTGATCACGCGCAGCGTGCCGGGCAAGAGTTCGTCGGCGCGCGCACGCTTCATGCCATGGCGCGCCATATAATCCATTTCCCCGTGGAAACCGGCGGCGAGCCAGTCTGCAAGTTCCGGCTCGGCGGAAGAAAGATCGATTCCGCCCACGCCGAGCGCGTCGAACCCGAGTTCGCGCCCCCACTGTCTGATCCGCGCAACAAGCGCCGCGCCGTCGAAGGCCGTGCCGTCCGCCGCCGACACGGAGGGCGCCGGCCTTTTTGTTTCCATTTGTCAGAGGTCCCGATGATCGAGTCGATTCAAGCCGCCGATGATAGCGGCGCCCGCGTGCAGGCGCACTTGCCCGACGAAGCGGCCACCATCGCGCTCGGTGCCGCGCTGGCGCGCCTGCTGGCCCCCGGGCTGCAGATCTGGCTGCAGGGCAACCTCGGCACCGGCAAGACCACCCTCACCCGCGGCCTGCTGCGGGAGCTTGGCCACGAGGGCAAGGTCAAGAGTCCGACCTACACCTTGATTGAACCTTACGTCGTTTCTAGATTAGACTTATATCACTTTGATTTTTATCGCTTCACTTCGCCCGACGAATACCTCGACGCGGGACTTGACGAATACTTCGCCGGCGAGGGCGTCTGCATCGTGGAATGGCCGGACAAGGCCTCACCCCACCTGCCCCCTCCCGACATCGAAATCGTCCTGCAAGCTGGCGTTGGCGGGCGCGATGTGGCGATCAGCGCAAACACGGAAGCGGGGCGAACATGCGTGATCGGACTGGTGAAAGTTTTGCGGGGCGCGGACCCGGCGCCCGGGACGAGCTGAATATTGAAGCCGGCAGCGGCCTTGCAGCCGTGGCGGGCGACTTCGCGGCGGGCCGCATCGATCGGCGCCGCGTGCTCAAATTCGCCGGCGCCGCGCTCGCCCTGCTGGTGAGTCCGGCCGGCCGTGCAGCATCGGCCAGCCTGCTTGCGGTGCGCGTGTGGCCCTCGCCCGAGTACACCCGGATCACCCTCGAAGGCACGTCGCAACTGCGCCACAGCCACATGGTGGTAGAGGACCCTCATCGCCTCGTCGTGGACCTCGAAGGCGTGCAGATCGACAGCGTGCTGCAGTCGCTGCCCTCGAAGGTGCTCGACTCCGACCCCTACATCCGCCTGATCCGCGCCGGCCAGAACCGGCCGGGCGTGGTGCGCGTGGTCGTGGAGCTCAAGACCGCGGTCAATGCGCAGGTGTTCACCCTCGATCCGGTCGGCAACTACGGTCACCGCCTGGTGCTCGACCTGCACCCGACCGCGGAACACGACCCGCTGATGGCGCTGATCATGAAGGATTCGCCCATGGACGCCGCGATCGGTGACGCCGGCGGCGACACCACCGCTGTCGCGCGCAGCGAGCCCAGCCGGCCGGTGCAGCGCGAGCAGCGCAACGCACCTGCGGTCAACCGCCTCTACACCGTGGTGCTCGACGCCGGTCATGGCGGCGAGGACCCCGGCGCGGTCGGCCACGGCGGGAGCTACGAGAAGAACGTGACGCTGTCGATTGCGCACCGTCTCAAGCGCAAGATCGACGCCGAGCAGGGCCTGCGCGCAGTGCTCACCCGCGACGGCGATTACTTCGTGCCGCTGCATCAGCGTGTGGCACGTGCGCGCCGCGTGCGTGCCGACCTCTTCGTGTCGATCCACGCCGACGCCTTCGTGCGCCCCGAGGCCAATGGCAGCTCGGTGTATGTGCTGTCCGAACGTGGCGCATCCAGTTCCGCTGCGCGCTGGCTGGCGCAGAAAGAAAACGATGCCGACCTCGTGGGTGGCGTCAACCTCGCCCGCCAGGACGGCCACATCGCCCGCACCCTGCTCGACCTGTCGCAGACGGCGACGATCAACGACAGCTTCAAGCTCGGCCGCGCGATGCTCGGTGAGCTCGGCTCCATCAACCGTCTGCACAAGCCAGAGGTCGAGCAGGCCGGCTTCGCGGTTCTGCGCGCCCCCGACATCCCGTCGGTACTGGTCGAGACCGCCTTCATCAGCAACCCGCAGGAAGAGCGCCGCCTGAACGACGAGGCCTACCAGGACAAGATGGCCACCGCGTTGATGCGCGGCATCCGACGCTACTTCCAGGAGCACGCCCCGGCCGCACCGACCCGCGTGGCGCGCCTCGACTGAGCGCCTGTTCGCGCCTTCCGGCGCTCCTACGAAAACCGCAGCGGCTCCGAAGCCCCCTGCAGGAGCGGCGGAAGCCGCGAACTGCGCGAACCACCACGGCTTCGATGCTCCTGTAGGAGCGGCGGAAGCCGCGAACGCCGGGCGCCATTTGCGCCTGCCGGCGCTCCTGCGCAACCAGCGCGCTTCCACAGCCCCCTGCAGGAGCGGCGGAAACCGCAAACACGGCGGTCCGGCACTCGACGCGCGTACCGCCCCCCCCCCCGCCTACGCCTCCAGCTCCGCCCCCAGGGCCCGCAGCCGCAGCCTTTGCCGCTATAATTGCGACTTTTTCAGGCGCTCATGCAGGTTCACCGCGGGATCCCCGAGCAGGCCGACACGGCGGCGGTGCTGACCATCGGCAACTTCGATGGCGTGCATCTTGGCCATCAGGCGCTGCTTTCGCTGCTGACCGACAAGGCCCGCGAACTCGGTCTGCCGGCGGTCGTGCTCACCTTCGAGCCGCACCCGCGCGAATATTTCAGCCCCGCCGACGCCCCGGCGCGGCTTGCCTCACTGCGCGAGAAGCTCCTGCTGCTGGCCACCGCCGGTGTCGACCGCTGCCACATCTGCCGCTTCGACGCCCGCCTCGCCGCCCAGTCCGCGGCGAGCTTCATCGACGACACCCTGGTGCGCGGCCTCGGCGTGCGGCATCTCTACATCGGTGACGATTTCCGCTTCGGCGCGCGCCGCCAGGGCAATTTCGCCATGTTGCAGGAAGCCGGCGCACGCCACGGTTTCGGTGTCGAGTCGATGCCGACGCTGGCGGTCGCGGGTGAGCGCGTGTCGAGTTCTGCGGTACGCGCGGCGCTTGCCGAGGGCGACCTCGCCCATGCCGCCCGCCTGCTCGGCCGCCCCTACAGCATCGCCGGCCGCGTCGCCCATGGCGACAAGCTCGGCCGCCAGCTCGGCTTCCCGACCGCGAACATCCAGATGAAACATCGCCGCCCGGCACTATCAGGCGTGTATGTGGTGAGCGTCGAAGGGCTCGCAGCCGGCACCGTCACCGGCGTGGCCAACATCGGCCTGCGCCCGACCGCGACCGAGAACGGCCGTGCCCGCCTCGAGGTCCACCTCTTCGACTGGACGCAGGACTGCTATGGCGCGCACATCCGCGTCCATTTCCTGCACCGGCTGCGCCCGGAGCACAAGTTCCCCTCGCTCGACGCCTTGCGCGCGCAGATCGCGCTCGATGCGCAGGCTGCCCGCCAGTGGCTCGCCGCGCATCCCGCACACGCCTGAAGGCCCATCGAACCCCGACGATCCAACCGACATCCGCTTCCGCCATGGCCGACTACCGCAAGACGCTCAACCTGCCCGACACCCCCTTCCCGATGCGCGGCGACCTGCCCAGGCGCGAGCCGAACTGGATCGCCGACTGGCAGCAGAAGAAGCTCTACCAGCGCATCCGAAAGGCCAGCGCCGGCCGGCCCAAGTTCGTGCTCCACGACGGCCCGCCATACGCCAACGGCAGCCTGCACATCGGCCACGCGCTGAACAAGATCCTCAAGGACATCATCGTGCGCTCGAAGACGCTCGCCGGCTTCGACGCGCCCTATGTGCCGGGCTGGGACTGCCACGGCCTGCCGATCGAGCACAAGGTCGAGGTCACCCACGGCAAGAACCTGCCCGCGGACAAGGTGCGCGCGCTGTGCCGCGCCTACGCCGCCGAGCAGATCGAGATCCAGAAGGCCGACTTCATCCGCCTCGGCGTGCTCGGCGACTGGGAAAACCCCTACCGCACGATGGACTTCGCCAACGAGGCCAACGAGATCCGCGCGCTCGCCGAGATGACGAAGAACGGCTACGTGTTCAAGGGTCTGAAGCCGGTGAACTGGTGCTTCGACTGCGGCTCGGCGCTGGCCGAGGCCGAGGTGGAATATGCCGACAAGCCCTCGCCGACGATCGATGTCGCGTTCCCGGTATCCGACGCGGACGCCGGCACTCATTTGCGTAAACTCGCCGCCGCATTCGGCCTGGCCAGGCTCGACAAGCCAGCCGCCGCGGTGATCTGGACCACCACCCCGTGGACCATCCCCGCCAACCAGGCGCTCAACGCCCACCCCGAGTTCGACTATGCGCTCGTGGACGTGGGCGATCGCCTGCTCGTGCTCGCCAGGGAACTCGTCGAATCCGCGCTGCAGCGCTATGAGCTCGAAGGCACGATCGTCGCCACCGCCAAGGGCGCGGCGCTCGAGCGCATCGAGTTCCGCCACCCCTTCTTCGATCGCGTGTCGCCGGTGTACCTGGCCGAATACGTCGGCATCGACGCCGGCACCGGCATCGTGCACTCGTCGCCCGCGCACGGCGTGGACGACTTCAACGCCTGGCACGCCTACGGCCGCAGCAACGACGAGATCCTGTCGCTGGTGATGGGCGGCGGCCAGTATGTGTCCGACCTGCCCTTCTTCGGCGGTATGAACATCTGGAAGGCCAACCCGGCCATCGTCGATAAGCTCGCCGAGGTCGGCGCCCTGCTCTCGCACGGCAAGATCACCCACAGCTACATGCACTGCTGGCGCCACAAGACCCCGCTGGTGTATCGCGCCACCGCGCAGTGGTTCGTCGGCATGGACCGCAACGCTGCCGACGGCTCCACGCTGCGCGAGCGCGCCCTGCGCGCCGTGGAAGCCACCAAGTTCTACCCGGGCTGGGGCCAGGCGCGCCTGCACGCGATGATCGCCAACCGCCCCGACTGGTGCATCTCGCGCCAGCGCAACTGGGGCGTGCCGATTCCCTTCTTCCTGCACAAAGAGACCGGCGAGCTGCATCCGCGCACCGTCGAGCTGATGGAAGCGGTCGCGCTGCGCGTGGAGAAGGAAGGCATCGAGGCCTGGTTCAAGCTCGACGCTTCTGATCTGCTCGGCGCCGAAGCCACCCAGTACGACAAGATCAGCGACACGCTCGACGTCTGGTTCGACTCCGGCACCACGCACAAGCACGTACTGCGCGGCTCGCATAACGACGGCCACCCCGAAGGCCCGCGCGCCGACATGTACCTGGAAGGCTCGGATCAGCACCGCGGCTGGTTCCATTCCTCGCTCTTGACCGGCTGCGCGATCGACGGCCACGCCCCCTACCGCAGCCTGCTCACCCACGGCTTCGCGGTCGACGGCGCCGGGCGCAAGATGAGCAAGTCGCTTGGCAACGTCGTAGTGCCGCAGGAGGTCACCGGCAAGCTCGGCGCCGAGATCCTGCGCCTGTGGGTGGCGTCGACCGACTACTCGGGCGAGCTGTCGATCTCCAAGGAGATCCTCGACCGCGTGGTCGAGGTCTATCGCCGTGTGCGCAACACCCTGCGCTTCCTGCTCGCCAACACCGCCGACTTCGACATCGCCAAGGACGCGGTGCCGCTCGAGCAGTGGATGGACATCGACCGCTACGCGCTCGCCTTCACCCGCCAGCTCGCGCAGCAGGCCGAAGCCGACTACGCGAAGATGGAGTTCCACCGCATCGTGCAGGCGCTGCAGGTGTTCTGCGCCGAAGACCTCGGCGCGTTCTACCTCGACATCCTCAAGGACCGCCTGTACACCACCGCCGAAGGCAGCCTGCCGCGCCGCGCCGCACAGACCGCGCTGTGGCACATCACGCAGACGCTGCTGAAGCTGATGGCGCCGATCCTGTCCTTCACCGCCGAGGAGGCCTGGGCCATCCTCAACCCGGCCAGGGCTGGCGAGGAGCCCGACAGCGTGATGCTGCACACCTTCCACGCGCTGCCTGCGCAGGAAGGCGAAGCCGGGCTGACCGCGCGCTGGGAAACCATCCGCGCGGTGCGCGCCGAGGGCCTCAAGGTGATCGAGGCGCTGCGCACCGAAGGCAAGGTCGGCGCCTCGCTGCAGGCCGGGCTGAGCCTGGCGCTGACCGCCGACAAGTTCGCCGCGCTGGCGAGCCTCGGCGACGACCTGCGCTTCGTCACCATGACCTCGACCGCCACCCTGGCCGCGGTTGTCGCCGCAGAAGACGAGCGCATCGTCGCCACCCCGAGCGCAGCGCAGAAGTGCGAGCGCTGCTGGCACTATGTCGATTCGGTCGGCCGCCACGCCGATCACCCGACGCTATGCGGGCGCTGCGTGAGCAACCTGTTCGGCGACGGCGAAACCCGTGCCCATGCCTGACACGACCGCGACGATGACGATGCCCGCTTCGCGCAGCGCGCTGACGCTGATGCTGCCCTGGCTGATCCTGGCCGTGGTGGTGGCTCTGCTCGACCAGCTCACCAAGCAGATGGTGATGGCCAGGCTGCAACTCGGCGAGATGATCCCGGTCACCGGCTTCTTCGACCTGGTGCTGGTGTTCAATACCGGCGCCGCGTTCAGCTTCCTCGCCGAGCACGGCGGCTGGCAGCGCTGGTTCTTCACCGTGCTGGCGGTGGCGATCAGCGCCTGGCTGCTCACGCTGATGCACCACCACCGCCATGAGAAGCTGCTGCCAGCCGCCTTCGCGCTGATCATCGGCGGCGCGCTCGGCAATGTTTACGACCGTATCATGCATGGCGCGGTGGTCGATTTCCTGCATTTCCACTACGCCGGCTGGAGCTGGCCGGCGTTCAACCTGGCCGACTCGGCCATCACCGTCGGCGTCGTGATCATGCTGTGGGGCCAGATCTTCCACCACGGCGACCACGACCAGACCCGACCGGGAGCACACTCTTGAGCCAGACCATCCAGGCCAACAGCCTCGTCACCCTGCACTACCGCATCTCGCTACCCAATGGCCAGCCGCTGATCAGCACCTTCGCCGCCACCCCCGCCACGTTGCAGCTGGGCGCTGGCGAGATGCTGCCGGCGATGGAGAAGCTTCTGGTCGGCCTCATCCCCGGCACGCACCACATCTTCGAGCTCGAACCCGAGAATGCCTTCGGCCCCTACCGTGACGAGCTCGTCGAACGCGTCAAGCGCGAGCACATGCCCGATGAGGAGATCGAAGCGATGAGCATCATGGAATTCACCGCGCCCGATGGCGCGCGCTACTCCGGGCTGGTGCGCGAGATCGACGCGCAGTCGGCGCTGATCGACTTCAACCATCCGCTCGCCGGCAAGCACATCAACTTCGAAGTGCAGGTGATCGGCGTCCTGTAAGCCCCCGACTGCGAGACAAGCCCATGAGCGACAAGGAAATCCTGCTGGCCAACCCGCGCGGCTTCTGTGCCGGCGTCGAGCGCGCGATCGAGATCGTCGAGCGCGCGCTGCAGCGCTTCGGCGCACCGATCTACGTGCGCCACGAAGTCGTGCATAACAAGTTCGTCGTCGACGACCTGCGCAACAAGGGCGCGATCTTCGTGGACGAGCTCGACGAGGTGCCGGCCGGCAATACGGTGATCTTCTCCGCCCACGGCGTCTCGCTCGCGGTGCGCGCGGAAGCGGAGCGCCGCGGCCTGCGCGTTTTCGATGCGACCTGCCCGCTGGTCACCAAGGTGCATCTCGAGGTGTCGCGGATGCGCGAGCAGGGCCGCGAGATCGTGATGATCGGCCACAAGGGTCACCCCGAGGTCGAAGGCACCATGGGCCAGGCCGACAGCGGGATCCATCTCGTCGAGACACCAGCCGACGTCGCCACGCTTCAGGTGGCCGATCAGGACAAGCTCGCCTACGTGACCCAGACCACGCTGTCGGTCGATGACGCGGCAGCGATCGTCGAAGCCTTGCGCGCACGCTTTCCGAACATCGTCGGCCCCAAGAAGGATGACATCTGCTACGCGACGCAGAATCGCCAGGACGCGGTGAAGCTCATGATCCCGCATGCCGATGTGGTGTTCGTGGTCGGCTCGAAGAACAGCTCCAACTCGAACCGTCTGCGTGAAGTGGCCGAATTGCGCGGCGTACCGGCCTATCTCGTCGACAACGCCGCCGGCATCGACCCCGCCTGGGTCGAGGGCAAGCGCCGCGTCGGCGTCACCGCCGGCGCATCGGCGCCGGAAGTGCTGGTCGAAGAGGTGATCTCGCGCCTGAAGCAGCTCAGCGGCGGCTCGGTGCGCAACCTGGATGGCGTCCCGGAACGGGTTACCTTCCCGCTGCCGAAAGAACTGCAGGACGCGCGTTGAGACACGCGCGCGCTGGATGAACGATTCGCGGCGGCGGCCGCTCCTGCATGCGCCCATTCACATCGGATTCGCGGCGGCCGCCGCTCCTATCTGCGCCATTCGCATCGGATTCGCGGCGGCTGCCGCTCCTACCTGCGCCCATTCACATCGGATTCGCGGCGGCCGCCGCTCCTATCTGCGCCCATTCACATCGGGGCGGTTCGCGTAGGAGCGCCGGAAGGCGCGAACACAGCGCTTCGCTTCACCCGCCGATGTACGGCTCCATGATGCGCCGGTAGAACTCGTGGAAGTGCTGCATGCCGTCCTCGAACGGCGACTGATACGGCCCGACCTCGTTGCGCCCTTCCTTGAGCAGCGCCAGCCGGCCGCGGTCCATGCGCTCGCCGATGTCGTCGTCCTCGATCGCCGTCTCCATGTAGGCCGCCTGCTCCGCCTCAACGAATTCCCGCTCGAACTCGACGATGTCTTCGGGGTAGTAGAACTCGACCACGTTGGTCGTCTTGTTCACATCGGTCGGGATCAGCGTGCTCACCACCAGCACGTGCGGATACCACTCCACCATGATGTTCGGGTAGTAGGTCAGCCAGATCGCGCCGTGTGCGGGCTTGTTCTCGCCGTAGTACTCGGTCACCGCCTTGTGCCACCGCGCGTAGGTGGCCGAGCCGGGCCTGGCGAGCGAGGTGATGCCCACCTGCTGTACCGAATACCAGTCGCCGAACTGCCAGCTGAGATCGTCGCAAGTCACGAAGTTGCCCAGCCCGGGATGAAAGGGCCCGACGTGGTAATCCTCAAGATAGACCTCGATGAAGGTCTTCCAGTTGTAGTTGCACACGTGCACCTCGACCTTGTCGAGCTTGTAGCCCGAAAAATCGAGTTCGCCCGCCACCTTCAGCCCGGAAAGGTCGACGCCGGCCGAGCGCGGCCCCTTGAACAGCAGGCCGTTCCAGCGCTCGAGCGGGTCACGCTTGAGACCAAGGCAGGGCTTCTCGGCGAAATGCGGCGCGCCGATGAGCTCGCCGGCGCGGTCGTAGGTCCAGCGGTGCACTGGGCACACGACGTGCTCGGTCGTGCCGCTGCCCTGCAGCATGATCGCCTGGCGATGGCGGCAGACGTTCGACATCTGGTGCACGCCAGCCTCGGTGCGGAACAGCAGCTTCGAATGATCGAGCCATTCGAGCGAGCGATAATTGCCGACTTCAGGCACCATCAGCTCATGGCCGACGTACCCCGGGCCCGCATCGAAGAGGAGCTTCTTCTCCAGTTCGAAAACTTTATCGTCGAAGTACCACGAAACAGGCAGCTGCGACGCAGCCTGGGCCAGGCGAGCCTTGGAAGCGATGTCGGACATGCCCGAACCTCCTCTTGCGGACAAGAAATCCGGAAAAATAAGCGAGTTAGTGTAAGACAGACCCTGTTTGACCGCCATAGCTGCATTCGGTTATTTTCCCGCTTTTGCCGCGCCAGATATTCATCCATGCCAAAGTCGGCAACTCCCCCCAAGTCTTTCGAAGCAGCGGTCGCCGAACTCGAAGCGATCGTCCAGGAAATGGAGTCGGGCAACCTGCCACTCGAGGACGCACTGGCGCGCTACCAGCGCGGCATCGGACTGCTGCGGCATTGCCAGACCACGCTTGGCAATGCCGAACAGCGTGTGCGCATGCTCGAGCGCGACGGGCTGGTGGATCTCGCTCCGGAAACGGTTCCCAGCGACAACGAGGCAGGCGCATGAACGGCACGCACGATTACGCTTCCCAAACCCTTCCGTCGCTTTCCGACTGGATGGCGCACATCCAGCAGCGCACCGAGCGCGCACTCGCCGACGTGCTGCCCGACCCCACGATCGCCCCCGCGCGCCTGCACGAGGCGATGCGCTATGCGGTGCTCGGCGGCGGCAAGCGGGTGCGACCACTGCTCGCGCACGCCGCAGGTGAGCTCGCCGGCGCCTTGCCCGCCGACCTCGACCGCATCGCCTGCGCGGTCGAGCTGATCCACGCCTACTCGCTGGTGCATGACGACATGCCATGCATGGACGACGATGTGCTGCGCCGTGGCAAGCCGACGGTCCACGTGGAGTTCGACGAAGCGAGCGCCCTGCTCGCTGGCGACGCGCTGCAGACGCTCGCCTTCCAGGTGCTCGCCGAACGCCCGCTCGGTGCCGATTCCGCAAGCCAGCTCGCCATGGTGACGCAGCTCGCGATCGCCTCCGGATCACGCGGCATGGCTGGCGGCCAGGCGATCGATCTCGCCGCGGTCGGGTGCAAGCTCGGTCGCGAAGAGCTCGAGTTCATGCACGTGCACAAGACCGGCGCGCTGATCCGTGCCGCAGTGCTGCTGGGCGCGCGCGCCGGTGGCGCGCTCGGCGCAGATGAACTCGAGCGGCTCGACCACTACGCAAAGGTGGTCGGACTGCTTTTCCAGGTGGTGGACGACATCCTCGACGCCGAGGCCGACACTGCCACCCTCGGCAAGACCGCGGGCAAGGATGCCGACCACGACAAGCCGACCTACGTCAGCCTGCTCGGGCGGGCCGAAGCCAAGCGCCTCGCCGGCGCGATGCTGGACGACGCATGCCAGACGCTGCGCCCTCTCGGCGCCCGCGCGCTGCGCCTCGAACAGCTCGCCGACTACGTCGTGCACCGCACTTTCTGATCCTGCCGACCGACGGCACCGAAGAACAGACGCCCCCAAAAAAGCCGGACTCGCCATGGCCTCCTACCCAAACCTGGAACGCATCGGCTCACCTGCCGATGTGCGCACGCTCGATCGCCGTGATCTCGGCACCCTCGCTACCGAATTGCGTGCATTCCTGATCGAGTCCGTATCCAGGACCGGCGGCCACCTGTCGTCCAATCTCGGCACGGTCGAGCTGACCATCGCCCTGCATCACGTCTTCAACACCCCGCACGACCGTATCGTGTGGGACGTGGGCCACCAGACCTACGGCCACAAAATCCTCACCGGCCGCCGCGAGGCGATGGCGGGGCTGCGCCACTTCGGCGGCATTTCCGGCTTTCCGCGCCGCTGCGAGAGCGCCTACGACACCTTCGGCACCGCACATTCATCGACCTCGATCTCGGCGGCGCTCGGCATGGCGGTGGCTGCGCGCGCGCGCGGCGAGGACCGCCACGCGGTCGCGGTGATCGGCGACGGCGCGATGTCGGCCGGCATGGCCTTCGAGGCGCTCAACAACGCCGGCGACATGGAGGACATCAACCTGCTGGTGATCCTCAACGACAACGAGATGTCGATCTCGCCGCCGGTCGGCGCGCTCACCAAGATCCTCGCTCGCATGCTGTCGGGCTCGACCTACAACACCGCGCGCCGCGTCGGCGAGAAGGTGCTCGGCATGGCGCCGCCAGTCGCCGAACTGGCGCGCAAGGTCGAGGAGTACGCCAAGGGCATGATCAGTCCGGGCACGCTGTTCGAGGAGTTCGGCTTCCACTATTACGGCCCGATCGATGGCCACGACCTCGATGCGCTGATTCCCACGCTGCACAATCTCAAGCGCCTCAGGGGCCCGCAGTTCCTCCACGTGATCACCCGCAAGGGCCAGGGCTACAAGCTCGCCGAGGCCGATCCAGTGCTCTACCACGGCGTGTCGAAGTTCGATCACACCGCCGGCATCCAGACCGGCAAGAGCGGCGGCAAGCTCACCTACACCCAGGTCTTTGGCGACTGGCTGTGCGACATGGCGAAAGCCGACGCGCGCGTCGTCGGCATCACCCCCGCGATGCGCGAAGGCTCCGGCCTGGTGCGCTTCGCACAGGAATTCCCCGAGCGCTACTTCGATGTCGGCATCGCCGAGCAGCATGCGGTGACCTTCGCCGCAGGCCTCGCCTGCGAAGGCTTCGTGCCGGTGGTGGCGATCTACTCGACCTTCCTGCAGCGCGCCTACGACCAGCTGATCCACGACGTGGCGCTGCAGAATCTGCCGGTGGTGTTCGCGATCGACCGCGGCGGCCTGGTGGGCGCCGACGGCGCCACCCACCATGGCGCCTTCGATCTCTCCTACCTCACCTGCGTCCCCAACCTGGTGGTGATGGCGCCGTCCGACGAGGACGAGTGCCGCCAGATGCTCTACACCGCGGTCCAGCATCCCGGCCCGAGCGCAGTGCGCTACCCGCGCGGCAGCGGCGCCGGCATCCCCCCGCAGGCGCAGATGCGCGCCCTGCCGATCGGCAAGGGCGAAATGCTGCGCCGCGGCAAACGCATCGCCCTGCTCGCCTTCGGCAGCATGGTCGGTGTCGCGCGTGAGGTCGGCGAGGCACTCGACGCCAGCGTCGCCAACATGCGCTTCATCAAGCCGCTCGACGACGCCTTGGTCACCGAGCTCGCCGCCAGCCACGACCTGCTGGTCACGCTCGAGGAAAATGCCGTAATCGGCGGCGCCGGCGCGCAGGTCGCGCGCGTGGTCGACGGTCTCGCGGCGCGGCCGCGCGTGCTGCGCCTTGGGCTTCCCGACCACTTCATCGACCACGGCGACCAAGCGCAGCTGCTCGCCACGGCGGGGCTCGACAAGGACGGCATCCTTGCCAGCATCGAGCGCTCGCTCACCCTTTAAAAGTTGAGCATTTTTGTCGGGAAAGCTAAGATCGGGTCAAAAGTGCAACATGATTGCACTTTGCGGCCGACCATGTCGTTCCGACATCGGCCCGCGCCGCGCCGACAATCCAGCAGAGAACAGCCCATGAACGCCCCCACCGAGCTCGCCATCCCCGACGTGCAGCGCAGCGCCGACAGCCGCCAGATCGCGATCAACAAGGTCGGCATCAAGTCGATCCGCCACCCGGTAAAGGTCGCCGACAAGTCCGGCGGCGTGCAGCACACGGTGGCGACGTTCAACATGTATGTCGGCCTGCCCCACAACTTCAAGGGCACCCATATGTCGCGCTTCATCGAGATCCTCAACGGCAACGAGCGCGAGATCTCGGTGGAGAGTTTCGAGCCGATGCTGCGCGCGATGGTTGAGCGCCTCGAGGCCGAAACCGGCCACGTCGAGATGAGCTTCCCCTACTTCATCGCCAAGACCGCGCCCGTATCGGGGGTGAAGAGCCTGATGGACTACGAGGTGTGCTTCGTCGGCAGCATCCGTGAGGGCGGCGCTTACGAATTCACGATGAAGGTGGTGGTGCCGGTCACCAGCCTGTGCCCGTGCTCGAAGAAGATCTCCGACTATGGTGCCCACAACCAGCGCTCGCACGTCACCGTCACGGCGGTGCTCAACGATCACCTGTGGATCGAGGAGATGGTCCAGCTGGTCGAGGCCCAGGCCTCGTGCGAGGTCTTTGGCCTGCTCAAGCGCCCCGACGAGAAATGGGTCACCGAACGCGCCTATGACAACCCCAAGTTCGTCGAGGACATGGTGCGCGACGTCGCTGGCCAGCTGAACGGCGAGGCGCGCATCGACGCCTACGTGGTCGAATCCGAGAACTTCGAGTCGATCCACAACCACTCCGCCTATGCGCTGATCGAGCGCGACAAGCACAGCGGCGGCTGACGGCGCGGCACGTTCGACGCAGACTTCACCTTACCTCGTCGCGGCTGCGCTGCGCCCGCAGATGGCGGCACGCTGGCGAACGCGGTAAAATAAGCGTTCTCTTAAATACGGAAACGCACCATGTCCAAGTCCCACGTCCAGATCACCAATGACGTGTCTAAGGCGCTCTCCACGCTGCGCAAGGAGATCCCCGACACGATGCAGGGTTTCGGCGCGATGGCGAAGAGTTCGTTGCAGGACGGCGCCCTGTCCGAGTTGCACAAGGAACTGATCGCGCTCGCCATCGCTGTCACGCAACGCTGCGACGCCTGCATCGGCTTCCACATCAAGGCCCTGATCCGCCTCGGCGCCAGCCGTGCGCAAGTCATGGAGACGCTGGGCGTATGCACCTACATGGGCGGCGGCCCCGCGCTGATGTACGCCGCCGAAGCGGTGCGCGCCTACGAAGAAATGCTGGCGAAGAGTCCCTGACCGTCCGATGCGCTCGCGCGGTCGTGGTCCGCCGTACCGCCGCGTAAGCACGACGGAGAACAAGAAAAAATAAGGGTTCACATTTACGGCGGATTCACTATAATGCCGTCCTTCGAGCGGAGAGGTGGCAGAGTGGTCGAATGTACCTGACTCGAAATCAGGCGTAGGTGCGAGCCTACCGTGGGTTCGAATCCCACCCTCTCCGCCAAATAAAAGTTGAAGTCGCTGGATCTGCCGCTATAATCCGGCTCCTTCGCAGTGCAGCACAAAGCGCCCGTAGCTCATCTGGATAGAGTACCTGGCTACGAACCAGGGGGTAGGAGGT
>JBEOKH010000432.1:0-2049 GCA_040275625.1 Thauera sp.
GACCGCGTCATCGCCACCGCCATCCTCGACCGGCTACTGCATCACGCCGTCACGCTGAACATTCGTGGCAACTCGTTCCGGTTGAAAGAGAAGTTGAAAGCCGGTCTCGTCCGTCCGCAAGAGGCCGAGGCTTGAACCGGGTGGGGAATTTTCGATTCCCATGGGTGGGGAAAATTGGGTTCCCCTTGACACGACTTCAGCCAGAACAGCAGAGCCCGCCGCGATGGAAGCCGCCTTTCCGACCCTAAGCGTGACCCCGTCCAGCATAGCCATCGCCGCCAGAACCGATTGACCTCCCCGCGATACATGCTGAACAGCCTCCGCGCGGAGTACCAGTTCGACGGCGACTCCTGTAGCCGCCCAGCGCGAGACCCAGCGACGGAGTGGAGAGACGGCGAGATCCCAGCGTTCCGGCTCACCACCTAGAAAAATCCGCAGCACTTCGCACGAGGGCATGACCAACTCACGCGTGATCGCCTCCACAAGGGTCTGATGCTCAGCAACAGCGCTGGGACCAAAGTGAGCAAGTTCAGCGGGCGACTCCAAGGCAGTCAGCCACTCGCCAGACAGAAAACCCTGGCCGGCATGTCGATCGACGGTGCGACGTTTGCGGTGGCACCTCGCCAAGCGAGAGGGCGGCGCGGGCCAGGATCGCGCCCGGTAAAACTAGGCGATGTGCGTCATTTGTACTAACATTGCAGCACTTGAGCTAACAAAAAGGGGACTTCTATGACGGCCCTTTCATCGTCGCCTTCCGCCCACTCCACCCGCTCCGCCCGACTTGGGCTGCGCGCCACCCCTGAACAGGAGGTAGTGCTGCGCCGTGCCGCCGAGGTGGCCCACAAGTCGCTGACCGACTTCATTCTTGACAGCGCGTGCCTGGCTGCCGAACAGACACTACTCGATCAACGATTGTTCATGGTCTCGGGCAACCAGTACCAGGCCCTAATGGATCTGCTGGAGCGCCCCGAACAGGTCAATGAGGGTTTGCGCGACCTGTTTGCCCGCAAGGCCCCTTGGGACGCCAAGTGACGTTGCGCGCGCCGGAGCCCTTGGCCGCGCAGCATCGGCTGGAGGGTTTTGATTGCGGCAAGCCCGCGCTGAACGACTGGCTGTTGCGCCACGCCCGCCAGGCGCAAGGCAGTGGCTCGGCCAAGACCTTCGTTGTTGCCGAGGACGATGGCCGAGTGGCAGGCTACTTCAGCCTGACCGTAGGGCAAGTCGACACACTGGACGCGCCGGAGCGCATCCGTAAGGGAATGGGGCAGTATCCGTTGCCGGTGGTGATCCTGGCGAGACTAGCTGTATCGGTAGCGGATCAGGGGCGAGGGATAGGCTTTGGCCTGCTGCAGGACGCGATTCGCCGCACGATGCTGATTGCTGAGCAGGCCGGTATCCGAGCTATGCTGACCCACCCCATCGATGAAGAAGCAGCGCGGTTCTACACCCGGTTCGGGTTCATTGCATCGCCGCTGCGCGAGCAGCAACTTCTCCTACTGCTCAAGGATGCAAGAAAGGTCGTTTTCTGCACGCGCGCAGATCTCTGACAGCGCAGGTGCTCCGTCCAACGCGTTCTCAGCGCACCGCCCACACTGCGCCATCGGCGAGCACGACACGATAGAGCGCACCGTGCTCGTCCTCGATCTCCAGTGCGTCCAGGCTGCGCCTGAGCACCAGCCCGGGGATTACGGCCCGTGGCTGAGCCGCGACACCGCACCGGCGCGGCTCGGCCAACTCCTTGCCCCCTGCCTGGACGCCATACTGAGCACGCATCCGGTGTCGAAGGCGGTCGGCAACGTCCGCAACGAAGGAGCGCAATTGATCGCGCCCGAGCCAGTTCCGCAGCCGCGCTGACCCCGCGCAGTTGTCCAACCCTCCTGTGGATAAGGCTGGGGGTAGCGGCTGGGAAGTTGGGCCAGACCCTTGTGCGGAAGGGGATCCGGTCGGCTGCTGCATAAACGGGCGGCGGCGACGCATGCCGCGCGGGGTTTGGACCCAGGGCCTCCGCACTCGGAATGCATTTTCCCTGATCGCATAGCCACCTGGAAA
>JBEOKH010000433.1:0-4359 GCA_040275625.1 Thauera sp.
CGCGTGCTGGTGTCACCCAACGGCTCGCCGGCTCAGGTGGAACTGCGCTCGAGTTCGGGCTCGGAGCGGCTGGACCGCGCCGCACGCGAGGCCGTTGCGCGCTGGCGCTTTGCCCCGGCACGCCGGGGCGACGCCGCGATCGAATCCTGGGTCCTGGTACCCATCGTCTTCAAACTCCAAGGAAACTGAGCATGGACAGTTCGCAGGCCTTCGGCCTCGCCCATCTGTGGGCGCAATCCGACGCCATCATCCGCGCCGTCGGCGTGATCCTGATGGTGATGTCGATCAGCAGCTGGTACCTGATCCTGAACCGCGTGCTGCGCCAGGTGCGCGCGCGCCGCCACAGCGGCGCGGTGGAAGCCTTCTGGGCGGCACCCGACCTCGATGCAGGCCTGCGCGTGCTCGAAGCGCGCGCCCCCGGCTCGCCCTTCGAGGCCCTCGCGCAGCAGGGCGCTGCGGCTGCACAGCATGTGCGCCGCCACACCCGCGTCAACACCCTGGGCGGTAACCTCGATGCTGACGAGATGATCACCCGCGCGCTGCGCAAGTCGATCGCGCTATCGACCGCGGCGCTCGAGTCGGGGCTGACCGTGCTCGCCTCGATCGGCTCGACCGCGCCCTTCGTCGGCCTGTTCGGCACCGTGTGGGGCATCTACCACGCGCTGGTCAACATCAGCGCGTCGGGCATGGCGACGCTCGACAAGGTGGCCGGTCCGGTGGGCGAGGCGCTGATCATGACCGCCTTCGGCCTCTTCGTCGCCATCCCGGCAGTGCTCGCCTACAACGGCATCACCCGCGGCAACCGCCTCGAGCTGTCAGAACTCGATGCCTTCGCCCACGACCTGCACGCCTGGTTCGCCACCGGCGCGCGTATCGCAACGGTCACTGGCGCCGCGTCGCGCACCGCGGATGCCGGCACAGGCTCACCGGCCCCGGCCCACGGAGCGGCGTGATGGCGTTCGGCGGATTCAGCCAGGAGAGCGCGCGCGCGCCGCAGAGCGACATCAACATGGTGCCGCTGATCGACGTCATGCTGGTGCTGCTGATCGTGTTCATGATCACCGCGCCGCTGCTGACCCACTCGGTCAAGATCGACCTGCCGCAAGCGTCGAGTTCGCCCACCGAGCAGAAACCCGAGACCGTGGCGCTGTCTATCGACGGCGAGGGCCGGGTGTTCTGGAACAACGAGGCGGTGGACGAGGTGGCGCTGCCGGCACGCCTGGCGGCGGCCGCGGCCCACATGCCGCAGCCCGAGCTGCACCTGCGCGCCGATCGCGACACGCGCTACGAGGTGATCGCGAGGGTGATGGCGGAGGCGCGCAGCGCGGGAATCGAGAAGATGGGCTTCGTGACGCTGCCGGAGCGCTGAGCACTTGAGCGCACGGGACGTGGCGGGCGTCGCGATGTCACGGTGACCCGGCAGCGGCGAACCCTGCGCGCGGGGTGAATGCAGGAGGCGGGCGCGACTCAGGCCGCGCGGTTGCGCACGCGGACGATGACGTCGATTTCTTCCAGCACCACACCTTCGGGCAGACGCGGCGCGCCGATCACGCGCAGCTCATCGTCGGCGATGTCGCACACCGCGCCGGTGTCCATGTTGTAGAGGTGGTGATGGGGCGCCGTGGTGGAGTCGTACACCACGCGTTGCGGGTCGACGAACAGCTCGCGGATCATCTTCTTCTCGCTGAACAGGCGCAGCGTGTTGTAGACGGTCGCACGTGACACGTCGGGCGAGGCCTCGAGCACCTTCGCCCAGATCTGGTCGGCGGACAGATGCACCGGGGCCGAGAACAGCACGCGTGCGATCTCGATGCGCTGGTGGGTGACGGGCACGCCGGCCTTGCGCAGGCTGGCGATGGCGTCGGAGGAGGTATAGGCATTCATCATGGAGTCGACCCTCAGGAGGCACAGCCAGGCCCTGTGCAGGCCTTAATTGGACTTCGTCCCGATGCTGGACCGCGTCGCAAACACTGTCAATAAGCCATGCGAACTAGTACCGGGTGCCGCCTCGCGGCCGCACCCAGTGCGGGAACGCCCTCCTCGGCGGTGCTTACTTGAACGGATCGGGGCGCGGGGTCTCGTTGCTCGACGGCGGCAGGATCGGCATCGCGATCTGCGGCAGTTCGCCGGTCAGCGTCTTCAGGAAGGCCACGATGCTGCCGATCTCGTCCGCGCTGTAGGTGCGACCGAGCTGCAGGCGACCCATGGTGTCGACCGCCTGCTCGAGGGTCGCCGCCTCGCCGTCATGAAAGTACGGATAGGTCAGCGCAACGTTGCGCAGGGTGGGCACCTTGAAGTTGAAGCGGTCGGCGTCGACACCGGTGACCGCGGAGCGGCCTTCGGCGGGCGACGTGCTCGTGTACGGCTCGACCACGCCCATGCGCTGAAACGAGGTACCACCGGCCGCGGGGCCGTTGTGGCAGGCCACGCAACCGCTCTCCTTGAACAGCGTGTAGCCGGCGAGTTCCTTCGCGGTCAGCGCCTTGTCGTCGCCCGCGAGCCACTTGTCGAAGCGCGCGTTCGGGGTGGCGAGCGTCTTCTCGAACTCGGCGATCGAGTCGGTGATCATGTCGATGTCGATCTTGTCCTTGCCATACACGGACCTGAACTCGGCGACATAACCGGGGATCGACTGCAGGATGCCGATCGCCAGCGTATGCGGCATGTTCATCTCGACGTCGGCCTGGATCGGGCCGCCGGCCTGTTCCTTGAGGTCGGCCGCGCGCCCGTCCCAGAACTGGGCGATCGCCAGACTGGAGTTGTAGACCGTGGGCGAGTTCACCGGGCCGGCCTTCCAGCCGTGACCGATCGAGGTCTTGAGGTTGTCGGTGCCGCCCATCGACAGGTTGTGGCAGGTATTGCACGAGATGATGCCGGACATCGACAGGCGCGGCTCGAACCATAGCTTCTTGCCGAGCTCGACCTTGGCCGGATCGGCGACCCTGGCCGGCTCGATCGGCTTGATCGGTTCGTCCCGCACGGTGACGGCCGCCCAGGCACTGCCCGCCACCACCAATGCCACCGCCACGCTCACTGCCTTCATCTTCGTCATGACACTGCTCCTTCCTTGCTCGGCGAATCCGATTGGTCCGTGCAGCCTTCCAGCCCGGCGGGCGGGGTTGCGGCACTCATTTATTAGATGCCGTCTAAAATCTTCGAATCATGACCTCAGTCAACGTTTGACCGATTTCCGGCGGAACGAAGCCGCTCTCGCACGGTCCTTGTGATGCCGCCAGCGACGCAAGGGGCTTCATTCCGATACAAGCCGGGCCTCCCGCCCCGCTATCCTTCGACACACGTATCGATCGCCCGGCTGCTGGCCGGGGAGACCGCAGGCCCATGACCGAAGACACCCGCCCGAACCATCCCGCCCGCCCGCGCTGGGGGCGACGCGCCGCGCTGATCCTGCTCCCCGTGCTGCTCGCCGGCGGCTGGTATGCGCGCACCGCCGTTCTCGGCGAGCGCGATCCGCTTGCCACCTACCAGTTCACCAGCGTCCAGCGCGGCGACATCGAGGACGTGGTGACCGCAACCGGCACCCTGCAGCCGCGCGACTTTGTGGATGTGGGTGCGCAAGTGTCCGGGCAGTTGCGCAAGATCCACGTCGAGGTCGGCGACACCGTCGACGCCGGCCAGTTGCTCGCCGAGATCGACCCCACGGTGTATCGCGCCCGCGTCGATGGCTCGCGTGCGCAGTTGAAGAACCTGCGTGCGCAGCTCAGGGACCGCGAGGCCCAGCTCGACCTCGCCCACATCCAGCTGCGGCGCCAGCGCGCGCTGATGGCCGAGGACGCGACCACGAAGGAAAGCCTGCAGACCGCCGACGCCTCGGCCAAGTCGGCCGCGGCCCAGCTCGAAGCCTTGCGCGCGCAGATCGAGCAGATCGAATCGACCCTGCGCGCCGACGAGGCCAACCTGCAGTACGCGCGCATCCTGTCGCCGATGAGGGGCACCGTGGTGTCGATCACCGCACGCCAGGGCCAGACGCTGAACACCAACCAGCAGGCACCGGTGGTGATGCGGATCGCCGACCTGTCGACGATGACGGTGCAGACCCAGGTCTCGGAGGCCGACGTGAGCCGCCTGAAGCTCGGCATGGAGGCCTACTTCACCACGCTGGGCGGCAGCGGCAAGCGCTGGCAGGGTTCGCTCGAGAAGGTCGAGCCCACCCCCACGGTGACCAACAACGTGGTGCTCTACAACGCGCTGTTCAATGTCCCCAACCCGGACGGCCGGCTGATGACGCAGATGACCGCACAGGTCTTCTTCGTGGTCGCGCAGGCGAAGGGAGCGTTGCTGGTCCCGATGGCGGCGCTCACCCAGGGCCAGGCGCGCCCGCCGCAGGCCGGCGTGCCTGCC
>JBEOKH010000434.1:0-1575 GCA_040275625.1 Thauera sp.
GCGCGCACCGGGCGCATGCCCGACTACGTCGTGGTCGAAGGCCCGCTCGCCGGCGGCCACCTTGGCTTCGGCATGGACTGGGCGCAGTACGACCTCGCCGTCATCGTCGCCGAGATCCGCGACTGGATGCGCGCGCAGCAGATCGACATCCCGCTGATCCCGGCCGGCGGCATCTTCACCGGCACCGACGCGGTGGACTTCCTCGATGCGGGCGCTGCAGCGGTGCAGGTGGCGACGCGGTTCACGGTCACCAGAGAGTGCGGCCTGCCCGACGAGGTCAAGCAGGACTACTTCAAGGCGAGCGAGGACGAGATCGAGGTCAACCAGATCTCGCCCACCGGCTACCCGATGCGCATGCTGAAGAGCAGCCCGGCGATCGGCAGCGGCATCCGCCCCAACTGCGAAGCCTACGGCTACCTGCTCGACTCCACCGGCAACTGCCAGTACATCGAGGCCTACAACCGCGAAGTGGCGGCGCACCCGGATGCGAAGAAGGTCAAGGTCCTCGACAAGACCTGTCTGTGCACCCACATGCGCAACTTCGACTGCTGGACCTGCGGCCATTACACCTACCGCCTGAAGGACACCACGGTGCGCGAGGACAACGGCGACTACCGCATCCTCTCGGCCGAACACGTCTTTAACGACTACCGGTTCAGCACCGAAGGGCGCGTGGCGCTGCCCGAATGAATGCCGCGCTCCAGCCCGGCACACGGCACGCCGCGCAATAGTTCCTCGGCCGCAGGCGCGGGCGCGGTGATACTCAGCAAATGAACGCCCCCTCCGACCATCGCATGCAGGTCGCCGTGGTCGACGACACACCGCTCAACCTGACCCTGATCGGCAAGCTCGTCGACCGCATGCCGCAGGCCCAGGCACACAGCTTCGAGCGCCCCACCGCGGCGCTCGAATGGTGTCTGGCGAACGAGCCGGACCTGATCATCGTCGACTACATGATGCCGGACATGGACGGACTCGAGTTCGTGCGCCGGATGCGCGCATGCCGAGACCAGGACGACCTGCCGATCCTGATGGTCACCGCGAGCCACGAGCGCCATATCCGTTATGGCGCACTCGACTGCGGCGCGAGCGATTTCCTCACCAAGCCGATCGACGGTCGCGAGTTCGAGGCGCGGGTGCGCAACATGCTCAAGCTGCGCGAGGGCCATCTCGCCAGCCGGCAGCGGGCCGAAACGCTCGCTGCCGAGGTGCGCAAGGCGACCGCCGACATCCTCGACCGCGAACGCGAGACCATCACCCGGCTGTCACGCGCCGCCGAGTTTCGCGACCCCGAAACTGGCGCCCACATCCAGCGCATGTCGCACTACTCGGCACTGATCGCGCGCCAGCTCGGCCTCGGCGAGGCGCTCGCCGAGGCGCTGCTGATGGCCGCCCCAATGCACGACGTCGGCAAGCTCGGCATCCCCGACACCATCCTGCTCAAGCCCGGCCGGCTCACGCCCGAGGAATTCGCGGTGATGAAACGCCATCCGCAGATTGGCCACGACATCCTCAAGGGCTCGTCGTCGAGCATCCTGCGCCTGGGGGCGACAATCGCGCTGACCCATCACGAAA
>JBEOKH010000435.1:0-1507 GCA_040275625.1 Thauera sp.
GCTGGCACGCGGCTACCGCCCGCGTCTGACTCGCCGGCCACCTTCAACTCACCGCGATAGACGTAGAGAAAGGCATTGTGCTCGGCCGGCAGCGCCTGCGAAAACCTTGCGCCCGCAGGCAGGTTCAGGTCGAGGTAGAGCGGCGCGGTGACGTCGCGCGTTACGGCGCCACTGACGCCATGGCTTGCGCCGGCGATCACGGTCGCCTCGACTCCCGCCTCGGTGGTGAAGCGCGGCAGCTCGGCGGCAGCGAAGTCGCGATACCACGGCGCAGCCATCTTGTCCCTGGCCGGCAGGTTGAGCCAGAGCTGGAAGCCTTCCATGACGCCCGCTTCCTGCTGCGGGATCTCGGAGTGGATCACGCCGCGCCCTGCGGTCATCCACTGCACGCCGCCGTTCTCGAGCAGGCCTTCGTGGCCGGCGCTGTCACGATGCAGCATGCGCCCGGCGATCATGTAGGTGACAGTCTCGAAGCCGCGGTGCGGGTGGTCGGGAAAGCCGGCGATGTAGTCGTCGGCCTTGTCGCTGCCGAAGGCGTCGAGCATCAGGAAGGGATCGAGCCGGCGCTGCAGTGGCTGAGTCAGCACCCGGGTGAGCTTGACGCCGGCCCCGTCCGAGGTCGGCACGCCGGTGACCAGGCGCTCGAGGTGACGGGGACGAAGCACGGCTTGGTGCGCTGCGAGCTTGTTCATGGAGATCTCCTCGACAGGTGCCCGGCCAGGGTTCAGCGCAAGCGTTCAGCCGCGCGCAGGATGGCCAGGGTGGTCCTGGGGGTGATGGGCCCGGCGATGAAGGCGGCCCCCGAGGCCAGCGGCCAGGCGAAGACGAAGGCTTTCAGCCACAGCGACAGGAAATCCGGGCGGAAACCCAGGTTGAACCAGGTGACGAAGGCGGTCATCAGGAACGCCATGATGCCCGCCATCACCACCGGCTGGACGTATTTGCCCTGCAGCCTCATGGCGCGCCTCCTCAATCAGGCCAGTGCGGCCTCGATGTCGGCCTCGGCTTCGGCGAAGCCCTGCTTGACCGCCTCCTCGCCCATGTTCAGGCCTTCGGCGTAGACGAAGTGGAGGTCGGTCATGCCGAGGAAGCCGAGCACCGTCTGCAGGTAGGGCGTCTGCGTGTCGGCCGCGGTGCCGCGATAGCGGCCGCCGCGGGCGAAGGCGACATAAACCTTCTTGCCCTTGAGCAGACCCTCGGGGCCGTTCTCGGTGTAGCGGAAGGTGACGCCGGCGCGGGCGATGGCGTCGATCCAGTTCTTCAACTGGGTGGAGATGCCGAAGTTGTACATCGGCAAGCCGAGGACGAGCACGTCGGCCGCCTGTACCTCGGCGACCAGCGCGTCGCTCTGCGCCACGCGCACCGCCTGCTCGGGGCTGCGCTGCTCGGCCGGGGTGAACAGGGCGCCGAGCGCGGCCTCGTCGATCGCCGGCGCAGGGTCGCGGGCGAGGTCGCGCACCACCACACGGGCGGCCGGCTCAGCGGCGACCAGGCGGGCGACAACTTC